>DASWOZ010000076.1:0-6866 GCA_036398535.1 Mucilaginibacter sp.
GGATAATATTTGTATTCTCCAGGTAATATTGGTTGGACGTATATTCACCATCTGGCTGAATAGAGAACTCTCCTCCCTGATCTTTATCCAGTAAGGTGCCAAAAATAAAAGAGCTGTCAAACCGGGGCCAGCAAAGCCAGTCAATATTTGTGTTTTTATTAATGTGCGCAAGGTAAGCGCAGTTACCAATCAGGCCGGTTTGATAAGTATGTTTGTCCATAAGCAAGGTGAAAATCCAGTTTGATTAACAACACTTGCCTGAATTTGTTAGAGAATATGGATAATTGATTTTAGGAAGCAACAGGATGTACATGGTCATCTAAAACAGCCAGTATCTGTTCAATCAAAACATTTGGCTCTAATGACTTTTTAATAATAGCAGCACTGCCAAACTTACCCGAAAAACGACCAAGCTCGGGATACTCAGATAAAATAACCACGGGTAAATTTTTGGTTTCAGGATTGCTGGTAACCTGGTGGCAAAGCGCGCCCGCATTAACATCTTTTAAAATAAAATCAAGTATAAGCATGTCAGGCTGATAAATGCTGATCTCTTTAAACAAGAGCGCTGGCTTTGCAAGCGTATGCATTTCCAAACCTAATAGCGCAAATTTCTTTGTAAGCAAGTTTAGTACTACCGTATCGGTAGATACTAATAATATTCTTCTCATCATCACTTTATAACTGGTTCGGTGTTTTATAACAACAACTTTGAATAAAGTTTGTTTGCATAATTTATCTTTTAAAGATATTTAATTGCGAGAAAAAACATTTAGCCTACTTTTTGATTTTAGGAGTATGGAAATAAAAAAGTATCCCGGGAGGCCTTACCCTTTAGGCGCCACATGGGACGGAGAAGGCGTAAATTTTGCACTTTATGCAGAAAACGCTACAGGTGTTGAGCTTTGTTTATTTAAAAGCGAGAGTGATAAATCCGAATCATCAAAAATTACGATAGATGAAAGAACCCATCAAATATGGCATGTATACCTACCCGATGTAAAACCAGGCCAGCTTTATGGTTACCGGGTATCAGGGCCTTATGAACCAGAAAATGGCCATCGCTTTAACGCTAATAAATTGCTAATGGATCCGTATGCGAAAGCAATAGCCGGAACTATAGAATGGCATAATGCTTTGTATGGTTATGAGATAGGCCACCCCGATGGCGATCTGAGTTTTAGCGAACTGGATAGTGCGCCATATATTCCAAAATCTATAGTTATTGATAATGGGTTTGATTGGGGAAATGATAAGGCGCCTAAAATACCATATCATGAAACGGTGATCTATGAGGCTCATGTAAAAGGATTTACACGCCTTAATCCGGATATTCCTGAAAACATCCGGGGTACTTATGCCGCGATAGGCCACCCGGTTACCATTAAATATTTGCAGGAATTAGGTATTACCGCCATTGAATTAATGCCGGTACATCAGTTTGTAAATGACCAGATTTTGGTTGAAAAAGGACTTAATAATTACTGGGGTTACAACACCATAGGTTTTTTTGCGCCAGATGTACGCTATTCTGGAAAAAGTGAAACAGGCGGCCAGGTACAGGAATTTAAGCAGATGGTTAAAGAACTGCATAAGGCCAGGATTGAAGTAATACTGGATGTTGTTTATAATCATACCGGCGAAGGCAATGAATTGGGGCCCACACTTTCTTTTAAAGGAATTGACAACTCATCTTATTACCGGCTGGTAGAGGATAATAAAAGACATTATATGGATTACACAGGTACTGGCAATACGCTAAATGCCATGCTGCCCAGTGTGCTACGCTTTATTATGGATAGCCTGCGTTACTGGATATTAGAGATGCATGTGGATGGTTTTCGGTTTGATTTAGCTGCAACTCTTGCGCGCGAACTGCATGAGGTTAATCGTCTTAGTGGCTTTTTTGATATAATTTACCAGGACCCTGTTATATCGCAGGTTAAATTAATTGCCGAACCATGGGATATTGGTGAAGACGGCTACCAGGTAGGTAACTTCCCCGCCGGATGGGGAGAGTGGAATGGAAAATTCAGGGATTGTATCCGTGATTATTGGAGAGGCGCAGATAGCATGCTGGGCGAATTTGCCCAACGATTTACCGGTAGCCCTGACCTTTACCAGGATAATTATCGCAAACCAACAGCCAGTGTTAATTTTTTAACTGCACATGACGGTTTTACATTGAATGACCTGGTATCCTTCAATGAAAAACACAATGAAGCTAATGGTGAAGATAATAAGGATGGTGAAAGCAACAACCGGTCATGGAACTGCGGAATAGAAGGCCCTACCGATGACGAAGCGGTTTTACAACTACGCAAAAAACAAAAGCGTAATTTATTAACTACGCTATTTTTGTCGCAAGGTGTACCTATGCTGGTAGCGGGCGACGAATTTGGACGCACGCAACAGGGCAATAATAATGCCTACTGCCAGGACAACGAAATATCATGGGTTAACTGGAAAGATGCTGACAAAGACCTGCTTAAATTTACCCAAAGGCTTATTCATTTTCATAATACCCATCCTGCTTTTCGCAGGCGAAAATGGTTTCAGGGACAACCCATTAAAGGTAAAGGATTGGAAGATATTGCCTGGTTTTTGCCCGAAGGAACAGAAATGAGCGACGAAAACTGGAACCATGATTTTGCAAAATCGCTGGGCGTATTTTTGAACGGAAAGGGGCTACACTATGTAGGCCCAAAAGGAGAAAAAATAGTCGATGATAATTTTTATATGATTTTCAATGCTCATCACGAAGCATTGGATTATCAAATACCCGAAAAAATTCATGGTAAACCGTGGACCAAAGTTTTGGATACCAGCGAAGATAATATGGAGGAACAAGGTCTAAACGAGCAGGAAACCATTTGTGTACAGGGCCGGTCAATTGTTTTATTACAACAGCCATTAAACGAGTAGTAATGAAAAAAATTCCGGGTATTCGGTTTAATTCCGTTGGGCAGGCTGAGATAACGGTGTGGGCGCCATTGGCTAAAAGTATAGAGATACTTTTAATAGGTACCCGGGCTAAAAATCCACTTAATCAAACTGGATATGGATATTGGGAATTAACTACTAATCAGCTTAAACCAAATGACTTGTATCAATTTATATTAGATAATAAAAAGCCTTTGCCGGATGTGGCCTCACTTTCACAGCCGGAAGGCGTGCATGGCCCATCAAAAGCTATTGATCTGCATAGTTTTGAATGGAATGATGAACAATGGGAAAACCTATCATTAGAAAAATATATTATTTACGAACTGCATACCGGCACATTTACACCAGAAGGCACATTTGAAACAATAGCATCAAAATTAGATTATCTGAAAGATTTGGGTATTACGGCCATTGAGATCATGCCGGTAGCCCAATTTCCGGGCGAAAGGAATTGGGGTTATGATGGCGCTTTTCCATACGCTGTCCAAAACTCATATGGAGGCGCTTATGGGCTAATGCATTTGATTGATACCTGCCATAAAAAGGGCATTGCAGTTATACTGGATGTGGTTTATAACCATATGGGCCCCGAAGGAAACTATTTTACTGAATACGGCCCCTATTTTACAGATAAATATCATACCCCGTGGGGTAACGCCATAAACTTTGATGATGCCTGGTGCGATGGTGTGCGTAATTATTTTATAGAAAACGCATTGATGTGGTTTAAAGATTTCCATATAGATGCTTTACGTTTGGATGCGGTACATGCTATTAAAGATTTTAGCCCGGTACATATTCTGCGGGATATGAAACAACGGATAGATCATTTAATGGCAGATACGGGTAAAACATATCACCTGATTGTTGAGCTTGACCTGAATGATCCCCGTTTTATTGATCCACTTGAAAAACAAGGATACGGGATGGATGCGCAATGGATAGATGAATTTCACCATGCACTGAGCGTAACAGCCGGGGGCGAAAGAAATGGCTATTATAGCGATTTTACAGGTATAGGGCAATTAGCTAAAAGCTATAATGATGCCTATGTATATAATGGTATTTATTCGCCGCATCGCCAAAAAATATTTGGCAGCAAAGCTACAGCTAACCCGGGTGATCAATTTATTGTTTTTTCGCAAAATCATGACCAGGTGGGTAACCGTATGCTGGGCGAACGCAGCAGCCAGTTATTTAGCTTTGAAATGCAGAAGCTAATGGCAGGTGCCGTAATGGTTGCATCTTACCTGCCTTTATTGTTTATGGGCGAAGAATGGAGCGCACAAACGCCGTTCCTCTATTTTACCAGCCACAATGACCCGGAATTGGCTAAGGCGGTGCGAGAAGGACGAAAAACAGAGTTTAAAGCCTTTCATGTCGAAGCCGAAGCACCTGATCCGCAAGCGGATGAAACTTTTATACGATCTAAATTACAATGGGATAAGTTAACTACTGATAACAGCCAGAAGATGCTGAATTATTATCAAACATTAATTGCTATAAGAAAGGAAATACCGGCCCTGCATGTGTTGGATCGTAAAGCTTTAAAAACGATTGTTGATGAAGATAAACAGCTGTTAATGTTAAACCGTTGGTACAATGGGCAGCAGGTTTATTGTATAATGAATTTTTCAAAAACACAACAAATAATACCAATACCAGAAATTGTTAATTGGCAAAAAGTGCTGGATTCTGCCGACTCTAAATGGAACGGACCAGGTTCATTACCAACGCTAAATATTCAACCGGAGTCGTTAATCATTTATTTGAATAATCATGTTTAACCCGGTTGCAACCTATCGTATACAATTTCACAAAGGGTTTACTTTTAGTGACCTTGAAAAGGTGTTACCCTATTTAATTGAGCTGGGCATAAGCACCATTTATGCCTCACCGATTTTTGAGGCTGTGCCCGGAAGTATGCATGGATATGATACCGTAAACCCGTTAAATATTAATCCTGAAATAGGTACACTACAACAATTAAGGGACGTCAGCAAAAAATTGAAACAGGCAGGTATTGGCTGGTTACAGGATATTGTACCTAACCACATGGCTTATCACGCCAATAATACCTGGTTGATGGATGTGCTGGAAAAAGGCCCCTTATCCGTTTATAAAAACTATTTTGATCAAAGTCTTTCAGGTGACTTTTATAAGGGGCCAATTATGGCTCCATTTTTAGGCTCCCCTTTAAATGAAGCCATTGATAATGGCGATTTAACTGTTGTCTGGAAAAATCAACAGTTAGTTTTTAGTTATTTTGATAATTCATGGCCCTTGCAATTGGAAAGCTATGCAACCATTTTCGCGGCACTGAAGCCTCACATACAAAATATCCAAAAGCTGAAAGAGCCAGAAGAATTTTCGGAAGCGATGAATAAAGTTAAACAAATGGCTTCCCTCCAAAAAAACATACCCCAGCTCATATCCCAAATAAATAAAGATAAAAAGCAATTGGCCAATCTTGCCAACAGTCAGTTTTACCGTTTATGCAATTGGAAAGAAACGGATAGCCAGATTAACTATCGTCGTTTTTTTACAGTTAACAGTCTGATATGTCTAAATATTCATAAAGGAAAAGTATTTGATCATTTTCATCAATTGATTGGTGATTTATGCAAGGAAGGTGTTTTTCAGGGATTACGTATTGATCATATTGACGGTTTATATAACCCCAACCAATATTTAAGCGACCTGCGTAAATTAACAGGTGCCGAAACCTATATTGTTGTTGAAAAAATATTGGAGCAAGGCGAGGACATGCCAACCTTATGGCCAATACAGGGCAGTACCGGTTATGATTATCTGTCGATAGTTAATAATCTTTTTACCTCAAAAAAGAGCAGGAATAGCTTTACCAGGTTTTATGATCAATTAACAAGCGATAATACTTCCGTTCATCAGCAGATAGCAGAAAAGAAGGCTTACATTCTTTCGCATCATATGGCTGGCGAATTGGATAATTTGACCGCCTTTTTCATAGAGTTGGAACTGGTAACAACAGGTGAATTAAAGGGAATATCGGCTAATGATTTGAAACAGGCTATAGCCCAGTTCTTGATCAATTGTCCGGTTTATAAATATTATGGAAATCAATTTCCGTTGGATGAGAAAGAGAGCGTCGCTGTAGAAACTATCCTGAAAAGTATTAAAAAGAATGACAATAAGCTAATTAAAGCAGCTGATCTGTTACAGGAAATACTGCTTATCAAACCGTATAAAAATGCCAGTACTTATAATGGTAAAGCACTCAACTTTTATCGCCGCTTAATGCAGTTTACAGGACCGCTAATGGCCAAGGGTGTGGAGGATACCCTGATGTATACCTACAACCGCTTTATTAACCATAATGAGGTAGGCGATTCGCCCGAGACTTTTGGTATCTCTATCGGCAATTTTCATCATCAAATGGAAATCCGGCAAAAACAATGGCCGCTTGCCATGAATGGCACCTCTACACATGATACCAAACGCGGCGAAGATGTACGCGCCCGGTTAAATGTACTGTCTGATCTGAATAGTGATTGGCTGAATACCTTGCAAGGCTGGATGAAAATGAACAATAACCTTAAGCAAAAGCAGGTACCGAATGCCAATGATGAATTGTTTATTTACCAAACGCTTATTGGCGCTTACCCAATGCCGGGCGAAAATGCAGCTAATTTTGCCGAACGTATTCAAACCTATCTGGAAAAAACACTTCGCGAGGTAAAACAAAAGTCAGACTGGGTAGCACCCAACGTGGATTATGAGAACGCAGCTAAAGAATTTGCAACCGCTTTATTAAATAAAAAAAGGCGTTTTTGGGATAGCTTTAAATCTTACCATCAAAAAATAGCTGATTTTGGGATTGTTAATTCGCTCGCTCAAACTTTGCTTAAATTCACCTGTCCGGGCGTGCCGGATGTTTATCA
>DASWOZ010000077.1:0-4075 GCA_036398535.1 Mucilaginibacter sp.
ACAAATCATTAGCAGAGGCGCTCAAATCAGAAACAGACTTCTTCAAGCATCATCCTGCCTACCGAAATATGGCAAGCCGCTGCGGAACCCAGTTTCTAGCCAAAAGCCTAAACACAACTCTCATGGCACATATTAGAGAACAACCTGATGCGTATTTTCGGTTCGGAACGTATATCGAACATGATGGTGAAAATGGGTATTGAGGAAGGCGAAGTGATACAGCATTCCATGATCTCTAAATCAATTGAGCGTGCGCAGAAGAAAGTTGAAGAAAACAACTTTGGTATACGTAAACGTTTGCTGGAGTATGATGACGTAATGAACTCGCAGCGTACCGTAATTTACACCAAACGTAAAAATGCTTTATTTGGCGACCGTTTAGATGTTGATTTGAACAACACGTTTTTTGATGTGGTTGAAGATATTACCTCTGAATATAAAGACGCAAATAATTACGAAGGATTCCGTTTGGAGATCATCCGCATATTTTCGGTAGATACAGCAACTACGCAGGATGAATTTGCAAGCCTAAGCCTTAATAAACTGGTTGATAAAACCTTTGGCGAAGTAACTGAATTTTACAAACGTAAATCAGAAGCCATTGCGCAGCAGGCCTTCCCAGTTTTAAAAGATGTGTTTGACACCCGTGGTAATTATGTTGAAAACATTGTAGTACCTTTTACTGATGGTGTGCAATCTATCCAAGTAGCCGTTCCGCTTAAAAAAGCGATTGAAAATAAGGGCCATGAAGTGGTTAAATCATTTGAAAAAAATGTGACCCTTTACCTTATCGATGATGCCTGGAAAGAGCATCTGCGCGAAATGGACGAGTTAAAGCAATCTGTACAAAACGCGGTTTATGAGCAAAAAGATCCATTGTTGGTATACAAGTTTGAATCGTTTGAATTGTTTAAACAGCTGTTAGCAAGTGTAAATAAAGATCTGGTAAGCTTCCTGTTCAGAGGCGGCATTGCGATACAGCAACAACCTGATGAAATACGCGAAGCCAAACCACAGCCTAAAACTGATATGCGTAAAATGCGCACCTCAAAACCGGAACTGGTAAGCGAAAGCGGCAATGTATTGATTGATGAAACCCGCGAGTTTCAAAAACCGAGCCCGGTAAAAGTAGAGCAAAAAATTGGTCGTAATGACCCATGTCCTTGTGGCAGTGGTAAAAAATACAAAAACTGCCACGGCGTAGGGCAGAATTAAAACAAAACATTGTTATTGTTGTCAAATCCGGTGAGATTTTGAAGGAATGACATAGTGTTGAGTAAAATGGCTGTTAAAAAATATGTCATTGCGAGGAGTAAGCGCTGGTTTAGGCGTTGGGGTCGACGAAGCAAACCCGCCGCATGGTTATAAAAAAGCGACGGGCTTACTTCGCCACTTAATTCCATGGCACTGCTGTGGTTTGCAATGACATGGTGGGTACATGACCATTATCCCTTCAGAGCTTTGCGAAATTTATAACTCAGAATGACAGATAATATTTAAAAATGAAAAGTGCAGTAATTTATAAAGCTATATTTAGTTGTATAATAAGCTGCATTTTTTTTGCAGGTATGTTTTGCACACCTTTGTTTGCACAGGAACGTGGCAAAGTTGAAGTTGTAAAAGACCCACGGGTTGATACGTTAATAGCCCGGCGGCTAAGTTTAAAAACTAAAAATCCCGAAGCGCTATCCTCAAGGGGATACCGGGTACAGATATATAGTGGTTCGGTGAGAAGCGCCGCATATAATGCACAGGCAAAATTACAGGAAAAGTATCCCGGTACGCGTACCTATATCATTTATAATGAGCCTGATTTTAAAGTGCGCGCGGGTGATTTCAGAACACGGCTGGAAGCCGAAAAGTTTAAGCAGGAGTTACAAGGAACATTTACCGGCTTATTTATAATAGCAGAAAAAATTAATAGTCCAAAACCAGAAACAGGCAATGATTAAACAGCAAATACAGGAATTAGCTAAAAATATTTTTGATGATGTAGTGGCCAATCGCCGTCATTTGCACAGCCATCCCGAACTTTCATTTCACGAAGTGGAAACTTCGGCTTTTGTTGCCCGTAAGCTGGATGAACTGGGCCTTACTTATGAGCGTATGGCCGATAATGGCCTGGTATCCTTAATAAAAGGTGATTTACCATCTGACAAAGTGATTGCCTTACGGGCTGATATGGATGCCCTGCCGATCATAGAAGCAAACAATGTTCCTTATAAATCACAAAACGAGGGTGTAATGCATGCCTGCGGACATGATGTACATACTTCATCTTTATTAGGCGTTGCCAAAATATTAACCTCCATTAAAAAAGATTTTGGCGGTACCATTAAACTGATCTTTCAACCTGCAGAAGAAAGACTGCCGGGAGGCGCCAGCTTAATGATCAAAGAAGGCGTGTTAGAAAACCCGAAACCACAGGCTGTAATTGGCCAGCATGTAATGCCGTTAATAGATGCCGGCAAGGTAGGTTTCCGTTCGGGACAGTACATGGCATCAACTGATGAATTATACGTTACCGTTAAAGGCAAAGGTGGCCATGCCGCACAACCTCAGCAAAACATCGATCCGGTAATTATTACCGCCCATATTTTAACTGCTTTACAGCAAGTGGTAAGCCGTTTTTCTCATCCGGCAAACCCTACCGTACTTTCATTTGGTAAAGTAATTGCCAATGGCGCTACCAATGTAATCCCTAACGAGGTTTATTTAGAAGGCACCTTCAGGGCATTAGACGAAAAATGGCGCGCCGAGGCCCATGTCAAAATGAAAAAAATGGCTGAGGGCATTGCCGAAAGCATGGGCGGAAGCTGTGATTTTAATATCGTAAAAGGCTATCCGTTTCTGATCAATGAGCCTGTGTTAACTGCATCGGCCCGTGGTTTTGCTGAGGACTATTTAGGAAAAGAAAATGTACTTGACCTGGATATATGGATGGCAGCCGAAGATTTTGCTTATTATTCGCAGGTAGCCGATGCCTGCTTTTACCGTTTAGGTACCCGTAATGAAAGCCGCGGTATCACTTCATCCGTACATACCCCAACTTTTGATGTAGAAGAATCCGCTTTAGAGGTCAGCGTAGGCCTGATGGCTTATTTAGCGGTTAAACAATTGGGAAACTAATTTTAGATCATAGTTAATGGTTCACAGATCATGGACCAAATCATCATGAAAAAGAACCTATTATTAGCTTTAAGCCTTTTGTTATTTGCTTACGGTTCAAAAGCCCAGATCCACCGTTTTAACCCGGATACGGTATTAACCATTGTGATCGATTCGGCAGTAAACATTCAATCGCATAAATTAAACGCGCAAGATTTTATTGATGCTATTGTAAGGGATACCAGTTTTTACCAGGCGTTCCGCAATATGAAGCGGTACGACTTTACAGCCGAGAACCGTATTTATACCTACGATAAAAAGAACCACATAGACGGCCGCATTTATCGCAAAATAAAACACTCTACTATTGGCCGCACCCATAAAACCGAATATCTGGCCAAACGCGACAGTGGTAATATTTATAAAAAGAACGGCAAATACGAATTGTATACGGTTGAAATGTTTGACTATATCTTCGACAACGCCTATAATTCTGATTTTGAAAAAGGCGATCCCTCCCCAAAGGATGGCAAGAACGGCAGCTATAAAGACAAGCTCAAAACCTTAATATTTGAGCCCGGCCATAAAATAACCGGCATACCTTTTATCAGCGGTAAAACTGAAATATTTGGCCCGGACATGCGGCAGTATTATTACTATGAATTTTCGCGGGGCAGGTATCTGGATTCGATACCCGTTTACCGCTTTAAGGTGATCAAAAAACCAAGCGTGGCAGATGGTGATGTGATGATCAAAGAAATGACCACCATATTTGATACCCGCAACTTTAAAATACTGGGCCGCTATGTAGATATGAAATATAGCAACCTGCTGTTTAGCTTTGATATACAAATGAATATTGAGCTTAACCGCTTTAACAATGAACTGTTGCCCACCAAAGTAAGCTATCAGGGCAACTGGGATATACCCTTCCACAAAACAGAGCGCGCCAGCTTCCTGATCTTGC
>DASWOZ010000078.1:0-7773 GCA_036398535.1 Mucilaginibacter sp.
TCTTTACGAGTACCTACTATTGAGCCTCTAACTGTATAGCGGTTTAATACGGTTTCAAATATGGGCAGGTCAAAGCTTCCTTTAGGTAAGCCATTCAAAGCAATGGTGCCTTTACGCCTTAATACAGAAATTCCTTGTTTAAAGGCTATGGGCGATGGTGCAGTAACCAACACGCCATGCATACCACCTGTTTCCTTTTTCAAAAACGCACCGGGGTCTTGTTCTTTAGCATTCACGGTTAGTTCTGCGCCAAGGCTTTTTGCCAAATTCAACTTATCGTCAGAGATGTCAATTGCAGCTACATGTAACCCCATAGCTTTAGCATATTGAACCGCCAGGTGACCTAAACCACCAATACCTGAAATAGCCACCCATTCGCCGGGTTTTGCTTCTGTTTCTTTTAATCCTTTATATACCGTTACACCTGCGCAAATAATTGGCGCCATTTCTGTAAAATTAATATTAGATGGGAAATGGGCAATATACCTCGAATCGGCAGTTACATATTCGGCAAAACCACCATCAACACTATAACCACCGTTTTGCTGTGTTTCGCAAAGTGTTTCCCAGCCGGTTATACAAAACTCGCAACATCCGCATGCGCTAAACAGCCATGGCACGCCTACAACATCTCCTTCTTTAACATTTTTTACACCCCGGCCTAAGGCTACTACATAACCTATAGCTTCATGACCCGGAATTAATGGCATCTTTGCCTGAACAGGCCAATCTCCCTCGCAAGCATGCAAATCGGTATGGCATACGCCACAAGCTATCACTTTAACTAATATTTGGTTTTCGCCAGGTTCTTTAACCGGCATTTCTTCAATTTGCAACGGTTTACCAAATTGATGGATCACGGCGGCTTTCATTTTTTTAGGTATCATAGCATTTAAATTAAATAGATGATTATTAAAATTTTATACCGTAAAGGTTGCCTGATTTATTTGCCTAAAAAATGACAGGTATCATATAATTAAGTGATGTATTGATAAAGCCCGCTATCTCTATATTAATAAGGAAATACAAGCAGCGGAACAGTTATATGGTAAGGCAACGCGCTATAAATATGTTTACCTACAATTTCATTGATATGAAAACAATTTTTAACCATCACCAAAATATCGTTATGCATGCAATTGATAAGTACATCTACCGCTTTTGTCAAATCCTTTTCCCGGATATTATTAAATAACAACTGGTCATAGTTTACGTTGGTGCAAATCCCCTCATTAAATATACAGTCGGCATAAGCTTCATCCATATCAGGCATCCCGTTTGCAGAAATATGAGCTATTGACAGATCGGCATGGCATGGTTTCGCTAATTCGGCCAGGTAACGTACAATTGGTAAACGGCAATAACGTAAATCAGTGATATATACCAACCGTTCAATATTTTTCAATGACCAGTTTTGTGGAATAAGCATTAAAGGACACTCAATTTTATTAAGTACCGTATTAAGATTTAAATTTCCTTTAAGCTGGGACAATGGTAAAACATTAGGTATGCTTTTAACTACCATCCAAATATCTTCTTTATTAATTATTTCTATCAATTGAGTTTCGTTCATCGCTGAAGTATCAATCTCTTTAATTTCAGGTTGAAAATCATTGGGCCTGTTATTAAGCGTTTCCAAATACTCCCCCAAATCATCCTTTGTCAGTTCCAGCAGATGATTATCTGGCCCGCCAGCCACTATTTGCTGATTAGCTTTCTTTCTTATTTTAAATAAGTTGGCCAATAAAACATTTGCCTGCATTTTTTGAGCTATAAAAAATGCAAATTTTGATGCGTTTACGGCACAGTGCGAGCCATCATTCAGAACCAGAATCGTTTTCATATTTAAGGGATAAGTTAAACTGATGTAAAGTTTTTTAATATTTTGTAAACATCATTTGATCGCGATCACCTAATTATCTGTTTGTTATCATTTACACAAAGGGCACCGGGTTAGTTATAAAATGAAAATATAATTTCGTTATGTAGCCTTATACAGCTATAAACACGCAATTCCATATAGTACTTTGTTAAATATTAAAAAATGATCATCCTCACTTTTTTGCATGTAAATAATTATATTTCATATGATGTACATTGTTGATATTTGTGATAGCTATCATATATCACGATATAAAATCAATTATGGAAAATGCCGCCCTGCTAAAGGCTATTATACAAAATGCAATAGATGGAATTATTACCATTGATGACAGGGGAAAAATTGAAACAATAAACCCCGCAGCCTGCAATTTATTTCAGTATTCATCGCAAGAGGTAATTGGAAACAACGTTTCCATGTTAATGCCGCCACCGGATAAAGAACAGCATGATGAATACATCAATCGTTATCAACGTACGGGTAACCCACACATTATTGGTATAGGCCGGGAAGTAATAGGTTTACGAAAAGACGGTTCACGTTTCCCATTTAGATTGGGTGTTAGCGAAGTACAATATTTCGGCAGAAAGATTTTTACCGGATTTATACATGATCTGAGCCGCCAGAAGGAAGCGGAAGAGGCACTTAAAGAATATGCTGCCCGCCTGGAAGAGGAGGTGGAAGAACGTACACTATCATTGAGGCACACAGTGCAGGCCCTGCAACAGGCTAAAGAAGAAGTGAGCTTATCTTTAGAAAAAGAAAAGGAGCTGGGCCAGCTAAAAAGCCGTTTTGTGTCTATGGCATCGCACGAGTTTCGCACGCCATTAAGTGCCGTACAGCTATCAGCCTCTTTAATTGATAAATATGCACAACCTTTTGATAGCGCCAATATTACCAAACACGTAGCCAGAATAAAAACCGCGGTAGGTAATCTCACAGCTATATTGAATGATTTCCTTTCATTAGAGAAACTGGAAGCAGGGAAAGTAGAACCAACTTTTAATAGTTTTGATCTGGTTAAATTATCTGAAGAGATAACCGAAGAAATGCAAATGGTGGCTAAACAAAACCAAAATATTATATACCAGCATACAGGTATCAATAACATGATCACACTGGATCAAAACTTGTTAAAAAACTGTGTGGTTAACCTTATTGCCAACGCCATTAAATATTCGGGAGAAAATACATTTATTGAATTTAACACAGAGATAAATGAGAATACCTGCATTATTACTGTAAAGGATAATGGTATTGGTATTCCAGATACGGATCAAAAACACTTATTTGAAGCCTTTTTCCGTGCACATAATACCGGCAATATCCCGGGTACAGGTTTGGGATTAAACATTGTAGCGCGCTATGCCGACCTGATGAAAGGTAAGGTTGGTTTTAAAAGCAATATTAACGAAGGAACTTTATTCACCATTTCATTTCCAATAGTATGAGTAAAAAAGTATTGATCATTGAAGATAACAACGATATCCGCGACAATGTTGTAGAGATCCTGGAGTTGGCCGGCTATGAGGTATATGCCGCAAACAATGGGAAAGCAGGCGTTGACCTGGCGCTGAAAAACCTGCCTGATATTATTTTATGTGATATTATGATGCCTGAACTGGATGGGTATGGCGTACTGTATATGCTGAACAAATATCCAGAAGCAGCCGCTATTCCCTTTATATTTTTAACCGCAAAGGCCGAACGGGTTGACTTACGCAAGGGCATGGAAATGGGCGCTGACGATTACCTGACCAAACCTTTTGACGACATGGACCTGTTAAACGCCATTGAAAGCAGGCTTAAAAAGAGGGAGATTCAACAAAACTTTTACAGCAAATCGTTAGATAGGTTGAATAATTTAATCTCAAAAAATGATGGCCTTACCGAGTTAAAAAAAATTATACAAGAACGCAAAAGCCGGCAGTTTAAAAAGAACCAGGTTATTTATTATGACGGGGATAAGGGAAATGGACTTTACCTGGTAATAAATGGCAGCGTAAAAACCATAAAAATGGCCGAAGATGGCCGTGAACTAATGACCGGTATACATGGTGCCGATACTTACCTGGGTGTACATGCCATGCTTTCAAATGAAGATTATTCTGATACAGCAACGGCTTTAGAGGATAGCGTTTTATGCCTTATTCCTAAAGACCAACTGGAACAACTTTTAAATATGTACCCGATAGTTGCCAGGGAGTTTATAAAACTATTAGCAAATGATATTCGTGAGAAGGAAGAGCAATTACTCCAACTGGCCTATCATTCTGTCAGAAAAAGAATGGCCGAAGCTATGGTACGCTTATCACGCCAGCATACCAACGAGGGCGAAAGCTTTAAAATAGCCCGCGAAGACCTGGCCGCTATGGCCGGGATGGCTACAGAAACAGTTAGCCGTACCTTATCTGATTTCAAAGACGAAGGGCTAATTGACAAAAAAGGGAGTTCAATTACCATACTTGATATTAACCGCCTTGCTAAAATGAAAAATTGACGCAGATCACTTTTCTTACTGACGTTGCTCATACCCTACACCAAACCGTAGCTATATTTTTGTCGGATAAATTTATAGCTAATGAAAGCGGTAGCATACAATATAGAGCCTTTCGAAAAGGAATTTTTGGCAAAGGCCAATCAAAAAAAACATGATATTACGCTTATAGCTAATCCATTAAGTCTTGATACTGTGATTTATGCTGAGGGTAAGGATGCGGTTATTGTTTTTACTAATGACGATGTTTCGGCAGCGGTAATTGAAAAATTAGCGGGTTTGGGTATAAAGTATATCGTTACACGTTCGGCTGATACTGATCATATTGACAAAAACGCGGCTGCAACATATGGTATTAAAATATCAAATGTTCCATCTTATCCGCAACAAGCAGATATAACCCAGCAAGCTTTACAGGAAGTTGCCAATCAAACCATAAAAAATCTGGACTTATGGCAGCAAAATAAATGCGTGGGCAAGGCGTGTGTGTGTGAAAAAAATTGCAGGATGCAATCTATTAACAAAGATTAACCTGTAAACATTCAGATCATGCATCAACATCTGGCTGATAAATATAATGTGGCAGCGCCCCGTTACACCAGTTACCCAACCATGCCCTATTGGGATAGTGCTGAATTTGATGTAAACAAGTGGCAAGCATCCGTAAAGTTATCTTTTTTGGAAAGCAACACTAAAGATGGCATAAGCCTTTATATCCATTTACCTTTTTGCGAAGATTTGTGCACTTATTGCGGATGCAATACACGGATAACCAAAAACCACGCGGTAGAGGTTCCGTACATACAAGCTGTATTAGGCGAATGGAAAATGTACAGGGAGGTTATGGGCACCAAGCCCGTGATCAGGGAGATACACCTGGGCGGTGGTACACCTACCTTTTTTAGTGCCGAAAATTTATCTGCGCTAATAGGTGGCTTACTGGCCGATGCTACCATCCACCCTGATGCAGAATTTGGCTTTGAAGCCCATCCGGGCAATACAAAATTCAGCCATTTGCAAACGTTATATGACCTTGGTTTTCGCAGGCTTAGTTTAGGCATACAGGATTTTGACCCCAGGGTACAATTCATTATTAATCGCCAACAAAGCTTTGAACAGGTTTTGATGGTTACTAACCAGGCACGGAGCATAGGCTACACATCCATTAATTATGACCTTATTTATGGCCTGCCCTTGCAAACCCTGGAGGGATTGATCAATACAATGAACATGGTATCGGGCCTTAAACCGGATAGGATCGCCTTTTACAGCTACGCGCATGTGCCGTGGATAAAGCCCGGGCAACGGCATTTTACCGAGCAGGATCTGCCCAATGCCGAAGCTAAAGTTATGTTGTATGAAACAGGCCGGTGCCTGCTAAAAAACTATGGTTATCATGAAATTGGTATGGACCATTTTGCATTGCCAACCGACACACTTTTCACTGCGGAACAAGCAGGCACGTTGCATCGTAACTTTATGGGATATACCCATCAGCATACCCAACTATTAATCGGCCTGGGGGTATCGTCTATCAGCGATACCGGCTATGCGTTTGCCCAAAATGTTAAAGTTGTTGAAGATTATATACGCTTAATCAATAATAACGAGCTGCCTGTTTTAAAGGGACATATTTTAACCACCGAAGACCTGATAATCCGTAACCATATTTTAAATATCATGTGTAAAGGCGAAACCAAGTGGAACCATTACACGGATACACATACCTCTATATACTGCGGAATAGACCGCTTATGGCCATTTGCAGATGACGGATTAATTGAACTTAATTCATGGGGAATAAAAGTTACCCCCTTAGGTAAGCGCTTTCTTCGCAATATATGTATGGCGCTTGATGCCCGGCTATGGGCCAAAGCTCCAGATACCCGGTTATTCAGCATGGCTATATAGCCAACCAAACCATTCCATTTAAGTATCTTTTATTACAGCATTATTCAATGCTGTAACATTGCTCATATTTTATTATATATATGGGCATAAAAAAACTGTTAGCTATATAAGTAAGCTAACAGTTTGCAGTTTAAATTAAGGGGAAAGATTATAAATCAGGATTTTTTATAAAATAAATATAGCTAACATAACCAGGTGTATAATAACACTTGCAACAAACAGCGAAAGCATTACACGAATACCAGACCCGCCCATACCGGCAATAATATTAGCGAAAAACAAAACCATTGTAATGCCAAGCACTACCAATGGGGCATGGTAATAAAATATTAATAAAGCCGGAACCGGTAAAAACAATACACCTTGAAATACCAGTGAAAATAAAAACCAAAGTGTTTGATTTTTAGCTTGTGCATCTGCTAAAGCCATCCATTGAGCCCAGATGCTTTTGTGGGTTTTTGTTGTTGATTCATTTGCCCAACGGGTTGGAGCGTTTAAAATATTAGCCATGATTGATAAATTTTTGTTGATGTAAAGATGGCTTTAACCGCTAAATTAAAACATGACCGCAGGCAAAAACAAAGATGATTTGAGTCACTTTACAATTACCGGCAAACACTAATTCCTGATGTTTGTTTAGCCGGGCTCAGGTAGGGAATATTTAAATTAAGCCCACGCAGCACAAACCAAAACCCGAGGCATAACATTAAATAAGGCATAACATTATTAATGCGCCTGCGCACAAGCGGGCCAACAAACCCCGAACTGATAGTAGCCAACAGCATTAAGGGAAAGGTACCCATGCCAAACCAAAACATAAACTGGGCGGCGGCTATTGGCGATGGTGTATTTACTGCCCCTATCATAGCCAGATAAACAAAACCGCAGGGTAAAAACCCATTTAATAAACCAATAACCAGGTGGCCGGCATGCCGTTTTAGCGCATAGCCTATTAAACGGTTAACCGGCAATAGGAATGCAGAGAAAAATTTGCTTTTATAAAAACGAACTTTTAAGATCGTGGATAATCCGGCCATAATGATTAGCATCCCACTTAGCAGGCTGATGCCTTGCTGCAACCCGGCAATCCAAAACTGCCTGCCTATAAAACCAATAAGCAAGCCCAAAAACGAATAAGAGATAACCCGGCCAATATTATAAAGCAGCTTATCGCCTACAATAAGCCACCATTTATTTTGTGCAACAGGAACGGCAAAGGCCAGCGGCCCGCACATCCCAATGCAATGCACACTGCCAAACAAGCCAATAAAAAAGGCTATTTCATAGGTATTCATTTTACATAAATCTCCTTTTGATACAAGTAGGCCCTATGCTTACTCTGCCACTCCAACACCATTTGCCACCTGCCATGAACCATATGCTCCATTGAAATTTCCTGCTCATTACTGCCGCTAAGATTAAACACCTTATCTAAAGCCTCGCTTGAGGGCCTTATAAATCTTACCGTTCCTGTTGCTGGTTC
>DASWOZ010000079.1:0-3781 GCA_036398535.1 Mucilaginibacter sp.
TACAAAACCCGGTGTTGCAGAGTATGAAATAGAGGCGGAGATTATTCACGAATTTATCAGGCAGCGGGCAACGGGGCATGCCTATAGCCCTATTATTGCTTCGGGTAAAAATGCAGTAGTATTACATTATGTAGATAATAATGAGGTCTGTAAAGATGGCGATGTGATATTATTTGATTTTGGTGCCGAATACGCTAATTATAATGCAGACATGAGCCGGTCAATACCGGTAAACGGGCGCTTTACCAAACGCCAGCGTGAGGTTTATGATGCAGTGCTGCGGGTAATGCGTGCAGCTACTAAACTTATTGTTGCCGGTGCTGTATGGAATGATTATCATGATGAAGTTGGAAAAATAATGACCGGCGAACTAATTGGGTTAGGTCTGTTAACAAAACACGATGTTGAAAAACAGGACCCTAAAATGCCTGCATATAAAAAATACTTTATGCATGGCACATCACACCATTTGGGTTTAGATGTGCATGATTTTGCCAGCAGGTATAAGCCATTTGAGGTCGGAAATATTTTAACCTGCGAACCGGGTATTTATATTCCGGAAGAAGGATTAGGGATAAGATTGGAAAATAATATCCTGATCACACAAAGCGGTAATATTGACCTGATGGCAGCTATACCGCTGGAGGCAGACGAGATTGAAACTATTATGAATGAATAAATCCCTTACTCTATTTAATCAAAAGTATTTTTCTAAAAATACATATAGGTTAAATTCTGGATTTGATGAAGCTTTGGCAATATCCTGCCGAAGTTTTTTTTTGTCGATACCGGCCATGCGTTTTTGTTGGATAATTTTGTAGGCTTTTTCTGCTAATAAAAATTCCTTGCGCTCATTTTTAAAGCCCGATGCGGAATCAATAAAATTGATCAAATTGCCAATTCCTTCGCCCTGCGAGGCAATGGTTTTAAATACAGGCAACTCCTTATTGCCATTTTGCCCGATAATCTTTTTTAAATTATTTGCAAAAAGGTCAGCATCGGCTCTGTCGGCTTTATTAATAATAAAGGCATCGGCAATTTCCATCAGGCCCGATTTAATGTTTTGTATCTCATCGCCCGATTCAGGAACTAATACTACAAAGGTTAAATCGGCCAGGCCTGCAATTTCAATTTCTGATTGCCCCACGCCAACCGTTTCAACTAATACATAATCAAAGCCAGCTCCACGTAAAACATCGGTCATTTCAATAGTTTTTGCAGATAGCCCGCCCAACGAACCGCGTGTGGCTAACGACCGTATAAAAACGCCAGGATGATTAAAGTGACTGGTCATGCGTATCCTGTCGCCAAGTAAGGACCCAAAGTTAAAAGGCGAAGTAGGGTCAACAGCCAGGACAGCTACTTTACGGCCCTTTTTAACAAACTCGTCAATTAAGCCGTTAACTAATGTGCTTTTACCGGCTCCTGGTGGGCCGGTTACACCAATAATAGGTGTGTTTTTTTCAAAGCGCAAACTTTTTAATAAGTCATCAGCACCCTGCAAGTCATTTTCAACTATGGTTAATGCACGCGCTACTGACCGGAAATCAGTGCAAACGGGTTTAATATCGCGTGCATCCATAAACATAGGTAACAAATATAATGGGTTTAAAGAAGCCAGAGCGTAAAATATTGCGCTTCTACAAGCTATATTTGTTGCTAAACTAATAGTGATGGGTTAATACCCGGGGGTCTGAAACATAACAAACAGGAAACTTATCCAAAAACATATTAATGAAGGTAGCTGGTTTTACTTTTATCAGGAATGCAATAAAAAATGATTATCCCATTGTGGAGGCAATCACTTCTATATTGCCAGTTTGTGATGAGTTTGTTGTGGCTTTGGGTAATTCTGAAGATGAAACCGGCGATTTGATAAGAGCGATCAACTCCCCAAAGATTAAGATTATAGATACCATTTGGGATGATAGCCTGCGCGATGGCGGTACCGTATTTGCTAATGAAACTGACAAAGCATTTAAGGCCATATTGCCCGATGCTGATTGGGCTTTTTATATTCAGGGGGATGAATGTGTGCACGAAAAATATCTTCCGCTGATAAAAAAGGAGATGGAGATCAATTTAAATAATGCAGCGGTTGAAGGGCTGTTATTTAAGTACCTGCACTTTTATGGCTCGTATGATTATTACGGACACTCGCGCAGATGGTACAGAAGGGAAATAAGAATAGTCAGAAATAATAAAGCTATTCACTCTTACCGGGATGCACAGGGTTTTAGATGGAATGACAGAAAGATAAAAGTGAAGCTCATTGATGCCTATATTTACCATTACGGTTGGGTTAAACCGCCGTCTGGACTGGCAAATAAGCTGCGTAATTTTAACCGGTTTTATCATGATGATGCCTGGATGGCCGAAAACCTGCCCGAAACTTTTGAATTTGACTATAGCTATAAAAATCCTGATAGGTTAATTCATTTTGCAGATGCACACCCGGCAGTGATGCAAAAGCGCATAGCCCAAACCAATTGGAACTTAAATATAGATTTAAAAGAACTGCCTAAAAAAATGACCTTTCGCCGTAAAATATTGCAAAAGATAGAAGATTTAACAGGCTGGAGGGTTAGCGAGTACCGGAATTATAAACTGATAAAATAAGGTATAGGTGGAGATTAAAAAAAGTGTTTCGATAGTTATACCTAATTATAATGGTACACACCTTTTAAAGGAATACCTGCCTTATACTTATAGCGCTATTGAAAGCGCCGGGGTTGAATATGAACTTATTGTGGTGGACGATGCTTCAATTGATAATTCGGTTGAGTTTATAAAAACGGAATATCCGCAGATCAAATTATTGGTCAACGCTAACAACAGCGGTTTTTCTTATTCCTGCAACCAAGGGATAGCAGCGGCGCGATGTGAGTTGATCCTATTGTTAAATTCTGACGTAAAGCTAACCCCCGATTATTTTAGCCACCAATGGAAATACTTTTCAAAACCCGATACCTTTGGTGTAATGGGACGCATTATTGATATGGAAGGCGACCATATACAGGATGCGGCACGCTTGCCAAAATTTAACGGCTTAAAATTAAAGACCGCCTTTTTTTATTATACTGATAACGATGCTGATTGGTTATATACTTTTTATTTGTCGGGAGCTAATGCTTTGATAGATGCAGCCAAGCTCAAACAAGTGGGGGGATTTTATGAGCTGTTCTCGCCGTTTTATTGTGAAGATATGGAGCTGAGCATCAGGGCATGGAAGCTAAACTGGAAATGTTATTATGAGCATCAGGCAATTTGCAGGCACCAAATATCGGCAAGCACTAAAAACTATAAAACGGCGCAATGGGTAAAAAGCATTTATTACCGTAATCGTTTTTATTTGCACGCTTTACATCTAAACGGATTGGCGCTATTTGGGTGGTACGTACAAATTACTATAATTGACCTGCTGCCCAAATTACTGGCGGGCCAATTTTGGATCTGGAAAAGTTATAAGGAGCTATTTAAAAATAGCAGCCTGATCAAAGCATATAGAAATCGGTTAAATGAATTATTAATCCAATATAACAGCCGGATAACTATATTTAATGTGGTCGGCAAGATCAAAGCATCCGTTAAGGGCAAAACATTGATACGTATAAAATTATAAATGAAAAGGCCATTAATTTCTATCGCATTATGTACTTACAATGGTGCTGCTTATTTACAGCAGCAATTAGAAACCCTTTTTACTCAAACCTATTCAAATATAGAGATTGTAGTGGTAGATGATTGTTCTACAGATAATACCTGGGCTATATTATCAACC
>DASWOZ010000080.1:0-9921 GCA_036398535.1 Mucilaginibacter sp.
ATTTGGGTTACCAGTTTACTAACAATACAGATCAACTTAGAAGAAGCATACATAATGCCAATATCTGTTTTTTACATGCGCCATTGTTTCACCCGGCAATGAAAACCGTTGCCCCAATACGCAGGGAGCTGGGCGTGAAAACATTTTTTAATATGCTGGGGCCAATGGTTAATCCGGCGAAACCAAAAAATCAATTGGTAGGTGTGTATAATTTAGAATTGGCCAGGATATACGCTTATCTATACCAAAAATCTGATACCAAATACACTATTGTAAATGCATTAGAAGGATATGACGAAATATCACTTACCTGCGATTTTAAAACATTTTCTGCTGATGGCGAAAAAATAAACAGTGTTGAGGGCTTAGGCTTTGAAAAATTAGTTGCTGCTGAAATTGCAGGTGGTGAATCAGTTGCAGAGTCAGCGGGCATTTTTATGAATGTACTGAACGGCGGGGCTACATCAGCACAAAATAGTGTAGTTTTAGCAAATGCTGCATTGGCCATAAAAACAATCCATCCCGAAAAAACCTTTGGTGATTGCTTTTATGAAGCTGAAGAAGCTTTAATAAGTAAAAGAGCATTGGCAAGTTTTAAAACGCTACTTGAAAATTGAAATGAAAATAAAGGTTTGCGGTTTAAAGTACCCGGATAACATATCAGCCGTAGCAGCATTAAAGCCTGATTATATGGGTTTTATATGCTATGATCGGTCGCCGCGCTTTATTTCTGATACTATTATTGATGTCATGAAACAATTACCGGCAACTATTTACAAAACAGCGGTGTTTGTGAATGAAGGTAAGGATGTTATCAGTAATCTGATTGATCAATATAAATTCAATGCTATACAATTACATGGTAGCGAAAGCCCTGATTTTTCAAATTCATTCAGAAATAAGGTAATCGTTATTAAAGCATTTGGATTAAACCAGGATTTTGATTTTGAGCAGTTAAACGCTTATGCCGGCAAAGTTGATTATTTTCTGTTCGATACTAAAACTGATCTGCATGGCGGTTCAGGTAAGGCCTTTGACTGGAGTATATTGGCTAATTACAAGATGAATATCCCCTTCTTTTTAAGCGGCGGCTTAAGTTTAGCTAATTTAGAAGAAGTAAAGCAAATAGATCATCCTCAATTTTATGGTGTTGATCTGAACAGTCGGTTTGAAACCTCGCCGGGTTTAAAAGACATAGAAAAATTAACAAAAGCCTTTGATATGATAAAAAAATACAATACCAATGAAGTACGGAGTTAACGAACAAGGTTATTATGGTGACTTTGGGGGGGCATACATACCCGAAATGCTGTATCCTAACGTAGAGGAACTGCGTCAGCAGTATCTGAACATTATCAATGATACCCAATTTAAAGCCGATTTTGACAGGCTTTTAAAAGATTATGTAGGTCGCCCTTCACCGTTATATCATGCCAAACGGTATTCAGAAAAATATGGTGCCAATATATTTTTTAAGCGCGAAGATCTGAACCATACAGGCTCGCATAAAATTAATAATGCCATAGGGCAAATATTGCTGGCACAAAGGTTAGGAAAAAAACGGATAATCGCAGAAACCGGTGCCGGTCAGCATGGGGTTGCTACAGCTACTGTTTGCGCTTTAATGGGCATTGAATGTGTGGTATATATGGGTGAGGTGGATATGGCCCGCCAGGCACCAAATGTTGCCCGTATGAAGATGTTAGGGGCTACAGTGGTACCGGCTAAATCGGGCAGTAAAACACTTAAAGATGCCACTAATGAGGCTTTGCGCGACTGGATAGCCAATCCGGTTGATACACATTATATTATAGGGTCGGTTGTTGGGCCGTATCCTTATCCGGATATGGTTGCCCGTTTTCAATCTATTATATCAGCAGAAGCAAAAAAGCAATTAAAAGAACATACGGGTAAAGAACTGCCCGAATATGTAATGGCTTGTGTGGGTGGTGGTAGTAATGCAATGGGGATGTTTTATCACTTTTTAGACGATGAAAGCGTTAAACTTATAGCGGTTGAAGCTGGCGGAAAGGGTGTGAACAGCGGGCACTCGGCAGCGACAACTTTTTTGGGCCGCGAGGGCGTTTTACACGGCAGCCGGACCATATTAATGCAAACCGACGATGGACAGGTTGTAGAGCCTTATTCTGTGTCTGCCGGGCTTGATTATCCGGGCATAGGCCCCCAGCATGCATATTTATATAAAATTAATCGTGCGCAATATGTAAGTATTACTTATGACGAAGCTTTGCAGGCAGGGTTATTATGTTCGCAAATGGAAGGGATTATACCTGCAATTGAAACGGCACACGCATTAGCTCAATTAGAAAAAATGCAATTTAAGAAGGATGATAACGTGATCATCTGTATTTCGGGCAGGGGGGACAAGGATTTGGAAACCTATATAAAGTATTTTGGATTTTAAATAGATCATAGATCATGGTTGATCGTTCATCGTAACCATTCACCATAATCATATGATCCATTAACTATAAGCAACAATGAATCGCCTAAATCAACTTTTTGAAATTAAAAGAGATAATTTATTATCCATTTACTATACAGCCGGCTATCCGGAAATTAATACTACTATAGACATTGCGGAAGAATTGGAAAAAGCCGGAGTTGATTTTCTGGAAATTGGTTTCCCATATTCTGATCCTGTTGCTGACGGGCCAATTATACAGCATAGCTCGCAACAGGCGTTAGATAGCGGAATGACGCTTAACTTATTATTTGATCAGTTAAAAGATTTGCGTAAACGGGTTAGCATCCCCATTTTATTAATGGGCTATATCAACCCTATAGTACAATTTGGGGTTGAGCGGTTTTGCAAAATGGCTGCTCTGGTTGGTGTAGATGGCGTTATCGTTCCGGATTTGCCAATGTATGAGTATGAAAAGCTGTACTCCGGCTATTTTAAAGACAATAATTTAAGTAATATCTTTTTAGTTACCCCACAAACTACGGAAGATCGTATTCGTAAAATCGATGAATTAAGTAACAGCTTTATTTATCTGCTATCGTCTTCATCTATAACCGGCGGTAATTTAAATGTATCGGCCAATATTGAGGCTTATTATCAGCGCGTCAAAAACATGCAGCTAAAAAATCCAACTATTATCGGGTTTGGCATAGCAGACAGTTCCTCCTTTAATAAAGCTTGTGAATATGCAAGTGGTGCAATAGTAGGCAGCGCTTTTGTAAAGCTTTTAGGAACGGAAAACTATCTAGACAGCATACCAGGGTTTATAAGATCTATCAGGCCATAGATCAATTTACATATACATTTCCAATTCGCCTTTACCTTCACGTATAATTTCGAAATCACCCGAGGTACAATCTACTACGGTAGAGGCGATATTATCGCCATAGCCGCCGTCAATTACCAAATCAACCAAGTGCTCATATTTCTCGTGTATTAGTTCGGGGTCGGTTGAATATTCGATGATCTCATCCTCATCCTTTATAGAAGTAGAAAGAATGGGATTGCCCAGTATCTTTACAATCTCCCGGGCAATGTTATTATCAGGCACCCTTATTCCCACTGTTTTTTTATTGGAACTTAACAGCTTGGGTACATTGTGGCTGGCATTAAAAATAAAAGTAAATGGCCCGGGGAGCGCTTTTTTTAATACTCTGAAAGTGGTGTTATCAATTGGTTTGATATAATCCGAAATATGGCTCAGATCATAACATACAAAAGAGAAATTAGCCTTTTCGGGTTTGATATTCCTTATCCTGCAAATAGCTTCAATAGCTTTATGATTGGTAATATCACATCCTAAACCATATACCGTATCAGTAGGGTAAATAATTAATCCACCTTTACGCAATACTTCCACTACCTGTTCAATAGCTTTTGGGTTTGGATTTTCAGGATATATTTTAATTAACATACTTAATATCGGATTTCGGAATTTTAATTTCGAGTTTAAAATTACAATTAAATACTTCCGGAATTGAAACTCCGAAATCCGAAATCAAATTACGCTTGTTTTGCAAATTGTACGTTGATGCTTAATTTAATATCTTCACCAAGAACGATGGAACCGGCTTCGGTTACACCATCCCAGGTTAAACCAAATTCTTTACGATTAATTTTTCCGGTTACTTCAAAGCCAGCTTTGGTATTTCCATAAAAATCAGCAGTCGAACCACCAAACTCAACATCAAGTTTAACTGATTTAGTTACATCCCTAATTGTTAAATCACCAATTAGTTCAAATTCATCATCATCTGTTTTTTTGAATGATGTAGAAGTGAATTTTATTTGCGGGTATTTTTCAGCATCAAAAAATTCTGCTGATTTTAAGTGCTCATCGCGTTGTGATTGATTGGTATCAATACTGTTAATATCTAAAGAGAAATTTATTTTTGCATCTTCAAAGTCGTCATTTTCGGTTTCCAAAGCTCCTTCAAAGCTTTTAAAAAAACCACTCACTGTTGATATAACCAAGTGCTTTATCTTGAACTGAACTTCTGAGTGCATTGGGTCAAGTACCCATTTTGTTAGTGTTGCCATGATTTTTGATGATTGTTAATTTATACAAACAAATATAAGTTAATAGATGTTCAAACATGTAAATTGAATGTTAAATTTACAATTTGCCGACATTGAATAATAGTTTAACCATATAATTGTGTCTTTGTTTATCTGTAATACTTTAGTTTTACATAAATCCTTATAAATAAGTGAGAAAACTTTTTATTCTATCGGCCATCCTGATCACAGCTTTGTTAATTGGGTGGAGTATTCTTTGGCAGCCCGCAGTATGGTCATTTGTAATATTTGGACCGCTTTTTCTTTTAGGTACTTATGACCTTTTGCAAAAGCGCCATACTATTGAGCGTAATTTTCCGGTATTTGGCCGCCTGCGCTTTTTAATGGAAGATCTGCGCCCCAAAATATACCAATATTTTATTGAAAGCGATACCAACGGGACGCCGTTTAACCGCATGAACCGCAGTGTAATTTATCAGCGGGCTAAAAAGGTTGATGATACCCGTCCGTTTGGTACCGAGCTGGACGTATATCAAAACGGCTATGAATGGTTAAATCATAGTATTGGCGCTATAGATCATAATAAACTTGATATGGCGCCAAGAGTATTGGTGGGTGGCCCAGCATGTAAACAGCCTTACTCGGCAAGTGTGTTTAATATCTCGGCCATGAGCTTTGGCTCGTTAAGTCAAAATGCCATTTTAGCTTTAAACAGTGGTGCTAAAATCGGCAATTTTGCACACAATACAGGTGAAGGTGGATTAAGTCATTATCATTTGCAGCCGGGCGGCGATATTATCTGGCAAATAGGCACAGGCTATTTTAGTTGCAGAAATAATGATGGAACTATAAATTATGAAGCCTTTGCCGAGCGTGCTATTTTGCCACAGGTGAGAATGATTGAGATCAAACTATCACAAGGTGCAAAGCCGGGCCATGGCGGTATTTTACCTGCTGCTAAAGTAACACCCGAGATTGCTAAGATCCGTTTGGTTGAAATGGGGCAAGATGTGATTTCACCGCCTTATCATACCGCTTTCAGCAACCCGATAGAGATGATGTACTTTATACAAAAGCTGCGTGATCTGTCGGGTGGTAAACCTATTGGCTTTAAATTATGCGTTGGGCATAAAAGTGAATTTTTGGCTATTTGTAAGGCCATGATAAAAACCGGTATCTATCCTGATTTTATTACGGTAGATGGGGGCGAAGGCGGTACAGGCGCAGCACCATTAGAATTTTCCAACTCGGTAGGCATGCCCTTGCGCGAGGCATTAGCTTTTGTTTATGACGCGCTTACCGGCTTTGACATTAAAAGGCATATTAAGATCATCGCGTCCGGAAAGGTGGCGACAGGTTTTGACCTGGTTAAGAATTTTGCACTTGGTGCAGATATGTGTAACAGCGCACGCGGGATGATGTTTGCTTTAGGCTGTATACAGGCATTGGAGTGTAATAGCAATACCTGCCCTACTGGTGTGGCTACACAGGACAAAAGTTTAATGAAGGGCTTAGTAATTGAAGATAAAAAAACCAGGGTAGCCAACTTTCAAAAGCAAACGGTTAGCAGCGCGATACAAATGATAGGGGCGGCGGGTTTAAAACATCCTGATGATATTCACCGCATGTTTATTTATCGTAGGGTAAGCCATAGCCAGATACAAACCTATGCGGAGTTATTTCCTTACGCGCCTAAAGGCAGCTTGTTAAAAACACCTTATCCGTTAACTTATGAAATGGATATGGCCATTAGCAGCGCCGAAAGCTTTATTCCTGACTATAGTAAGGTAAGCCAGGTGGATATTGTGGAAGCAAGTGCGTATGTAGAAGATTAGATTAACCAATCAAAATTGTTTTTTCCGGACGTTATTGCAAGGAAATGTTATTGAATATGGAATGCTACTGCCCATCTCATTAGAGATTGCTTCGTATCTCGCAATTGACGGGTGGTTCTATGAAACAGAAAAGGCTCCGGATTCCGGAGCCTTTTCTGTTTCATAGAATATATATAACTTACACCACTTATTACAAAGCTAAAACTTCCTTAACCCTGTCAGCCGCTTCTTTAAGTAGGATAGCAGAGTAAACTTTCAAACCTGAATTGTCTATCAGTTGTTTGCCTTCTTCGGCATTGGTGCCTTGTAAACGAACAATGATTGGAACAGGGATATTACCAATTTCCTTATAAGCGTCAATTACACCTTGTGCAACACGATCACAACGAACTATACCGCCAAAAATATTGATCAGGATAGCTTTAACGTTAGGATCTTGCAAGATGATATTGAACCCGGCTTTAACAGTTTGCGCGTTTGCAGTACCACCAACATCTAAAAAATTAGCAGGCTCGCCACCGGCAATTTTAATAATGTCCATAGTGGCCATGGCCAAACCAGCGCCGTTAACCATACAGCCCACGTTACCGTCAAGCTTTACATAGTTAAGGTTTGATTTACCTGCTTCAACTTCTGTAGGGTCTTCCTCATTAGTATCGCGCATAGCTGCATAATCAGCATGGCGGTATAAAGCATTATCATCTAAATTTACTTTGGCATCAACCGCTAATATCTTATTATCAGATGTTTTTAATACCGGGTTAATTTCAAACATGGATGAATCTGTGGCATCATAAGCTTTATAAAGAGATGCTATAAATTTAGTCATGTCTTTAAACGCTTCGCCAGACAGGCCCAGGTTAAAGGCAATTTTACGGGTTTGAAATGCCTGTAAACCAACTTTAGGATCAATTTCTTCTTTAAAAATCAAATGTGGTGTATGCTCTGCAACCTCTTCAATATCCATACCGCCTTCGGTAGAATACATGATGATATTACGACCCTTTGCACGATCTAACAACACACTAATATAAAATTCCTTGGTTTCACTTTCACCCGGATAGTAAACATCCTGTGCTACTAATACTTTACGTACCAACTTACCTTCAGGCCCGGTTTGTGGTGTAACCAATTGCATGCCTAAAATATTTGAAGCTTTTTCTTTAACCTCATCCAAATTCTTGGCTAATTTTACACCGCCGCCTTTTCCGCGGCCACCTGCATGTATTTGCGCCTTTACCACAACCCAACTTGAATCGTAGTCTTCTTTTAATTTTTTAGCGGCTTCTACAGCTTGTTCAACAGTATCGGCAACTATGCCTTCCTGAACTCTAACACCAAAACTTTTTAATATGGCTTTACCCTGGTATTCGTGAATATTCATATGATTGAAGAATTTGCGGTAAATCTACATTTTTGTTTGATTTATTTGAACAGTAAGTTAAAATTGTTGCAATAGATATTTATAGTAAATTATGTATAGCTGATGGGTTTTAAACGCACGGCTATTTTTAATAACTTTGCGTATGCTAAAAGCACGGTCAATCCACAAATCATACGGACAGCTACAAATATTAAAAGGTGTTGACCTTACAGTAGAACAGGGCGAAATTGTAACTATTGTTGGCGCTTCCGGCGCGGGGAAAAGTACCCTTTTAAATATTTTAGGTACTTTGGATAAGCCGGATTCCGGACAACTGTTTATAAATGATCGTGAATTAAGTCAGCTCAGCAATAAAAACCTAAGCGCTTTCAGAAACAAAGAGATTGGCTTCATATTTCAGTTCCATCATTTACTGGCCGAGTTTGATGCGATTGAAAATGTATGTATCCCCGCATTCATTGCAGGCACCTCACGGGCAGATGCCGAAAAAAGAGCGATAGAATTATTAAAGCTATTGGGTTTAAACGAGCGGTTATATCATAAACCTAATGAACTATCGGGTGGTGAGCAGCAACGGGTAGCAGTGGCAAGAGCATTAATTAATAACCCGGCGCTAATATTTGCTGATGAACCATCCGGCAACCTGGATTCGGCCAATGCGCTTGAACTTCATCAACTATTTATAAAGTTGCGTAAAGAATTTAATCAAACGTTTGTAATTGTAACGCATAACGAAGATCTGGCTAATATATCTGATCGAAAGGTTTTAATGAAAGACGGCCTGATTGTTAACAACTAAATTGCAAGTGAGTATTTTAATAACCGCAGCAACATCAGCACCCGCGCATCGCCTCAAAATCAAATTAAATAATGATGCTGTTTGGTTGGGTGATTATTTAGAGCTGCCAAAATTTATGTTGGCTGTAGGTAATATGCTTACCCTTCCAAATCCTCATTCATCTGCTTATACGCATGAAATGCTAACTTTATGTTTAGATAAAGGTATTGATACGGTTTACCTGATACGGCCAGAAGAGGCCGGGATTTTATTGAAGGCAGACCAGTTATTTAAAGAATACAATATTATACTCATAAAGGTTGATGAAATATAGCGATATCGATAGTCGTAAAAAGGCATTTTTGTTTGAATTAGATAATGTTATCTATCCCGAAAAAGATTTTTTATTTCAGGTTTATTACCTGTTTGCAAGCTTTTTAGAATATACTGAATTGGCTGACGCCAAAGCCGTAACCGATTTTATGGTAAACGCATATTTAACAGGAGGGAAGGACACTGTTTTTGATGCAACAAAGGAGCGATTTGGATTAGACGAGAAATACAGAATAAATTTCCATCATTTATTACTTACTGTTAAACTTCCGCTAAAATTACTGGTCTATAAAAATGTTCTAAATTTGATGCAGGAGATTGTAGTTGACAGAAAGCAGTTATTTATTGTTACCAATGGCAACCCGGCACAACAGCTAAATAAAATTAAACAAACTGAATGGAATGGGTTGGAACTCTATTTGATTTGCTATTTTGCAGATGAATTAGCACCCAAGCCGGAAACTGATGTTGTTGAACTGTTAATGAAAGAACACAATTTGCAGCGCAGAGATATTGTAATGATAGAAAATTCTGAAACTGACAGATTTTGCGCGGAGGCTTGCGGAGTAGACTATTTAAGTGTTGATGAATTTATAATGTAATATAGTTAAGTTATTGGTTTCCTGTTTCAATATATCCCCTTTATTTTAACCGCATGAAGAAAATATTTTACTTAGTTATAATTATCTCAGCAGGCATTTTATCATCATGCAAAAAAAGCAGTAGCTCAAACAATGGTTCGGGCCCCCCAAAAACGGGTTCAACACTAGACCTGATTAAAGATTCTGTTTATTTATACGCAAAGGAAGATTATTATTGGAACGACGCGCTGCCTGCGTATACTGCATTTAACCCGCGCAGCTTTACCGGTGCTGATGATCTAACAGCTTTAACTAATGAGGTTAATGCCATATCCCAATATAAAATTAACCCGGCAACCAATCAGCCTTATGAATATTATTCACCTGATCCGGGCGAAGCTAAATATTCATTTATCGATAATGGGCAAGTTTCAACTGAGTTAAATGGCATAAATGGTGATTTTGGTTTTGCCCCTCTGTATAATGATGTTAATGACCTGCGTGTA
>DASWOZ010000081.1:0-6549 GCA_036398535.1 Mucilaginibacter sp.
TCAGGTATATAGCCAAAATAAATGTAATAAAGATGCATAAATAAAAAAGCCGGACTTAAATAAGTCCGGCTTTCAATATATAAGTTTATTTAAAGCGATTACCGCTTAAATTATTTTACCGTTTTGTATAAAACCGGTTTCTCACCGTTTATAACTTTTAATATAATTTCACTGTCCGCTTTTTTCAGATCAACAAAATAAGTTGGCGCATAAGCGCTTGTTGAAGTAACATCATATTGAAATTTGATTACTTCTTTAACAGTATAGTCACTGTAAGCTGCAGTTATATCTTCCTGAGCATAAAAAGGAACTACCTTAAAATCAACATCCTGTGTTGCGCCCATATATTCGCCGCTCATGTCATAAAAAGCAGTTATCTGAGCACCATCCAATATAAAGTTTACCTTCTGGCAATTTGAAGAAACTGTCCAGCTTGCATTTTTAGCATTTTTAAATGAAGCGTTAAACTGGTTTAACACGTTGTAAGAGATAATGGCACCGCCTTTTTCATCTTTTCTACCACCATCGGCTGCGAATGCAGTAACACTAAATAAGATAGCAATTGCCGCTGTTATAATTGACTTTTTCATATACTTAAATTTTAAATCCATAACAAAAGTAAGCATTTGTTATCAATATGTATAATAAAATTTAATTTTTATGAATATTTGATAATTTGCACGTTTTTATTTTATAAATTTTAAATCACAGCAATAAACTTAGTGTATTTTTTACAATAAGTAAATTTAAAATCAGGGAGTTTAGGATTTCTGCTTTGAAGCTATCTCTTCGATAGCTCTGACCAGCTTATCAAGATCATTTAAGGTGGTATAAACGTGCGGGGTTACGCGTACACAGCTAATATTTTCATATTTTATGCCTACTGTATGTATTTTGTACTGGCCAAATAATGCGCTGTCCAGTTCGCCGGGTGTCATGCCATCAATGCTTACACCGCATATAGCACAGGAATATTCAGGTTTTAAAGAGGTATGTAATTTTACTTTGGGTATATGCTGCACTTTTGTTGCCCAATAGTTTTTTAAGAACCGTATTCGCTCCTCTTTACGCTTACTACCAATAGCCAGTTGAAAATTAACCGCCTCGCCAATTCCCTGCTCTATCGGGAAACTGCGCGTGCCCAGGTTTTCAAACTTACGGATGTTATCACTATTAGGATTATCATCACATAATAAGGGCCATATCTTTTCAATTTTCTCCTTCTTTATCCACATCATGCCACTGCCAATAGGTGCTGACAAAAATTTATGCAGACTGGTACCAAAATAATCACAATGCAAGTCAGGTATTTTAAAGTCAAGCAAGCCAAAAGAGTGCGCACCATCCACAATAACCTCAATGCCTTTTGCATGTGCCATATCACATATTTTACGTACCGGCATAATTTGCCCCACCCAATTAATAACGTGGGTTACATGTAGTAATTTAGTATTTGGGGTAATGGCATCTTCATACGCTTTTACAATTTGCTCATCATTCTCTATCGGGAAATCAAAACTAAGCTGTTTGTATACCACGCCCTCGCGCAATGCACGTTGACGATATGCGCTTACCATATGTGGATAATCCTGCTTAGTGCCTATCACTTCATCGCCTTTTTTTAAATTAAGGCCATATATAATAGTATTCAGCGCTTCTGTAGCGTTACGGTTAACCGCAATTTCTTCGGGCAAGGCGCCCGCCAGCAAGGCCAGCTTTTCGCGCAATGGCTCACGCCCCATATCAAGTACCCGCCACATATAATAAGACGGTCCTTCGTTAGATAATTGGTTATAACGTTCAACAGCCTGCTGTACCACTAATGGCGAAGGTGATACCCCGCCATTATTTAAAATAATAATGTTGGGGTTAACGGTATATGAGCGTTGAATAACTGACCAATAATCTTCGTCCTCAGCTATTTGAGCATCACTTAAATTTGCTACCTTTTTATCTGCCAACCGCCATTCTTCGGCATGAACTACATTAAATAAACTGGTAGAAGAGAACGCCCCAGTTAATGCGGCGGCCTGTTTTATAAAAAGGCGGCGGTTATTGATCATTTAAAACGAATTTAAACTATTATCCGATAAAATACAATGATTGTTATTTCATAAGATACGGTTATGCTTATCTTATTCACTGATCGTTAAAATTAGCAAATAAACGGATTACCTTAATGTGAATTAACTATGTTATATTTGAATTTTGCAAACTAAGGCAATGGAAATTATAACACTGGATGAGTTTTACAAAGACACCTCATTACTTATACCCGAAGGGATAAATAAAGAAATTGGCCATTTCAATGTTTTTAAAATAGATGAGCTGATGGCGCAAATCAGGAAGAAACCTGAAATGCCTTATAACCGCCGTGCCTATTATAAAATAAGCCTGATAAGTGGGCGCAACAAAGCCGAATATGCTGACAAGGTAATTGATATTGAGAAAAATGCCCTGTTATTTGCCACACCCAAAATCCCTTATAATTATTTACCGCAGAATGATAACCAATTTGGTTTCTTTTGCATTTTTACGCCTGATTTTTTGCTGCAAACCAAAAGTGGTGTTGTACTGGATGAACTCCCTATTTATCAACCTGGGGGGTATCCGGTTTTTCAGCTTACCGCCGAAGAAGCTGAGGATATTAGCTTCATTTTCAAAAAGATGCACAAGGAATTATCTTCAGATTATGTTTACAAGTATGATCTGTTGCGTAATTACGTACTTGAGGTGATTCACTACGGACAAAAACTGCAACCTGGCTCTGCCCTATATCCAAGCCATAATGCTTCGGCGCGTGTTTCATCCTTGTTTATTGAATTATTGGAACGCCAGTTTCCTATTGAATCACCGCATCAAAAATTAAGTTTACGTACAGCAAAAGATTATGCAGAGCGATTGGCTGTTCACGTAAATCATTTAAACAAAGTGTTAAAAGAGAATACCGGTAAAACTACTACAGATATTATTAGCAGCAGGATTGTACAGGAAGCCAAAATATTACTTAAACAAACAGATTGGAACATATCTGAGATTGCCTATTGCCTGGGTTTTGAGCAGGTGGCTCATTTTTCTAACTTTTTCAGAAAACAAACCTCGTATGCGCCTGTAACATTCAGAGCTTAAAATCATTTGATTGAATTTCGCAAATATTGGATTGATGTTCGCAAACCATGGCAACTATCCTGCCCTATCTTTGTTTCATCAATAAAAACAAAGACAAATGGAATCAAATCAAAAAATAGCCTTAGTTACCGGCGGCAGCCGCGGGCTGGGTAAAAACATGGCGCTAAGCCTGGCCAAAAAAGGTATTAACGTAATACTTACTTATAACAGCAAAAAAGACGAGGCTTTAGCGGTTGTTGCCGAAATTGAACAGGCGGGCCTAAAGGCTGCCGCTTTACAATTAATTACAGGCGACATTAAAAGCTTTGAAGCATTTTTTACGCAGTTAGCCACGGTACTAAAAGACACCTTTAGTACTGATCATTTTGATTTTTTAATTAACAATGCAGGCGTGGGCATGTATACGTTATTTAGTGAAGTGACCGAAGAAGCTTTTGATAATATTTTAAATATCCATTTTAAAGGTGTATTCTTCTTAACACAAAAAGCGTTGAGCTATATTAATGATGGCGGACGTATTATTAATATATCCAGCGGTTTGACGCGCTTTAGTATGAAGGGATCCGGCACTTATGCAGCCATGAAGGGCGCTATTGAAACTTTAACCAAATACCAGGCGTTAGAATTAGGCGAACGTGGAATTGCCGTAAATGTGGTAGCACCAGGCGCCATTGAAACTGATTTTGGTGGCGGGCACGTACGTGATAATGCGGATCTTAATAAACATATTGCCAGCATAACTGCCTTGGGCCGTGTAGGTTTACCTGACGATATAGGTGGTGTAGTAGCATTTTTATGTACCGAAGATGCCAAGTGGATAAACGGCCAACGTATTGAAGTTTCGGGCGGAACGAACTTATAAGCATATGATTTTGATTAGGATTAGAGATTAGACTTACGAAGTTTTAAAAAACTTCGTAAGTCTTCTATTATAGGATAATCTTATTAGGCAGTTTTTTTCAAAACCTTAAATAGTATAATACCAAAAATCAGCATACCACCTGCAGAAATTATTGCACTTGTGCTTAATGCCTGAACTATAGCAATAGGCCCGCCATTGGTCATTGCCCCAAACACAGCAACACCTACGGCCCCTGCTGCCTGCCGGGTGGTATTTAGTACTGCCGATGCAATGCCCGAACGTGTTTTGGTTACCGTAGTTAGTATCCCCGTTGTCATGGCCGGAACTGCCAGCCCCATGCCTAAAGGAATAATAATAAAGGGAATAAACAGTTGCCAGTAGGGTGTATTGGCATTTGCAATAAGCAAACCTATAAAACCGACAATAAAAATTGACATGCCTACCAATATAGGTACCCTTATACCATATTTTGCCATCACCTTACTACTGGTTAGGTTTGAGATTATAAAGCCCGCTGTTAATGGTAAAAAAGCCATCCCTGCAGCAAGGGTAGAATAATGCAAAACATCTTGTAAATACAGGCTCAAAACAAATACGGTACCGTAATAAGCGCCATTCAGCATCATTCCTAACCCTATTAAAACATTGAAATTTGATGATTTAAAAAGATCAAGAGGCAATATAGGTGATATAGCTTTCTTTTCTATCCAAAGAAACAGCACAAGCATTAAAGCGCTAAAAAGCAACCCTCCATATATTAACGGATTTTCGCCGCCTAAATGATGCCATTCAATGATAGCTGCAATGAGTGAGGTTAGCGTGAGCATCCATATTAACTGCCCCGGAATATCAAACCCTCTGTTAGGATGATGCTCGCTTTCTAAAAGGCGGATACTGCATATTAATCCTGCAAGGCAAAGAGGAATATTCACAAAAAAGATCATCCGCCAGCCACTTACATGCATTATCAACCCACCTAAAATGGGACCTGCCGCGATAGATACGCCTCCGGCGGCTGTCCACAAAGCTACCGCGCGGGCACGTTTTAAAGGTTCGTGAGCAAAGCTCTGATTTAAAACAGATAAAGAACTAGGAATCATTATTGCGGAACCTATTCCCTGCAAAACACGAAACCCGATTAAACTGAACGGATTCCATGATATACCGCAGCCTACAGATGCCAGACCGAATACCAATAGCCCTAATTGAAAAATTCGCTTTGCCCCCAGCAAATCACTCATGCCACCTGCGGATAACATTAATACAGCGAATGCAATAGTATAAGCATCAACTATCCACTGTAATGAGCTAACACCGGCATTGAATGACCGGGCAATTTGTGGCAGGGCAATATTAACAATAGAAATATCCAACTGCGATACGACAAAGGCCAGGCTGGTTGTGCCTACAATAAAACCAAATGAAAGTACTTCTTTTGCAACAATATTATTGCCTGTATTCATGAGGCAAAGGTATAATAATGTATAATGGTCAATACAATGCCTTTGTCACATTAAGTAGTTTAGGAAACTATTTAGAATAAGTTTAAACAGAAAAACGGGCGGACTCTACTCAATAGCAATTGAGTATTAAACGCCCAGATCCTGCATTATGGTATTAATTTTATCGTCAAGCTGTTTATCCGTTTCTTTATAAGCCGCTTTGCTTTCCAGTTTCTCATTTACACTGCAATAGAATTTTATTTTAGGCTCGGTACCTGATGGGCGGGCAGATATAATACTTCCATCCGCGGTTATAAATTGCAATACGTCTGATTTTGGCAATTCTATTGGTTTAGTAATATTTGCAGTTAAATCAGTTTCAACCCCTAATTCATAATCTTTAAGCAGTGTAACTTTTGAACCACCTAAAGTAGCCGGCGGATTGGTTCTGAACTTTTCCATCATCGCCTTAATCTCTTCGGCACCGGTTTTTCCTTTTTTAGTTATGGAAATCAGCTTCTCTTTATAAAAGCCATATTGCAGGTAGGTATCTATTAATGCCTCAAATAAACTACTGCCTTTATCTTTATAAAAGGCAGTCATCTCCGCAATGAACGCGGAAGATACCACCGCATCTTTATCCCTTACCAACTCCCCTACCAGGTAGCCATAGCTTTCTTCGCCGCCACCGATAAAGGTTTGTTTACCTTCAAAATGGGTCATCAATTCGCCAATGTATTTAAAGCCGGTTAGCGTATTATAAAACTTAACGTTTTTGGCATTGGCTATGGCTTCAATTAAATTGGTAGTTACAATGGTTTTAACAATGTATTCTTTACCGGTTAGCTTACCTTTTTCCTGCCACGCAGTAAGCAGGTAATTGATGAGCATACTACCGGTTTGGTTACCGTTTAGCAATATAAATTCATTGTCGGTATTTTTAACAGCGATACCTACACGGTCGGCATCCGGATCAGTGGCCAGTACTAAGTCCGCATCTACTTCTTCCGCTTTTTTAAGCGCAAGCGTTAATGCCTCCTTTTCTTCTGGATTTGGATAAACAACAGTCGGGAAGTTTCCATCTGGCGTAGCCTGTTCATTAACAACTATTACGTT
>DASWOZ010000082.1:0-11286 GCA_036398535.1 Mucilaginibacter sp.
CTGCACGTATTGCACATGCACGCCATATAGCTCAGGACAAGGTTAATGAAATTATTGCGGCAAATACCGAAGGGCCTTTACTGGGGTTATTTGGCCCATCGAAAGTAAATGTTTTAAAATTAAATATAGCACTTGATGAATTGAAGTAACCGCAGCAATGCGGCAATTAAGATAAGCATGTGCTTTACATTTAATTTGTTTGTTGAATAAATGTTAGACTGGGTTCATGCAAAAAGGGGGTGTTTCAACACTCCCTTTTGTAGGTTTTAATAAGTTTTAAAAAATGAGCAAAGAAAAACAGCAATTGAATAAGCATTTAAAAGCATCAATTAACCACGGCAGGTATGTCAAAATAATAGTTTGTGCCCTGGCGCTTTTAACCACTACTAACCTGTTTGCGCAACAAGCCGTGCAGGATAACAGTAAACTAACTATAAGTGGTTATGCCGACATCTACTATGGCTATGATTTTAACAAACCGCTTAATAATACACGCCCCCCGTTTGTTTATAGTTACAATCGTACAAATGAGGTAAATATTGATATGGGATATATCAAAGCTGCTTATGCAAACAATAGTATGCGTGCCAATGTAGCGCTAATGGTTGGCACCTATGCAAATGCTAACCTTGCTGCCGAGCCGGGCGTGTTAAAAAATATCTTAGAAGCCAATGCCGGTGTGAAACTGGCTAAGGATGCTAATTTATGGTTAGATGCCGGGGTATTCTCCTCACATATTGGTTTTGAAAGCGCCATTGGTAAAGACTGCTGGACAGTTACCCGGAGCATATTAGCAGATAATTCTCCTTATTACGAAAGCGGGGCAAAGCTGGGATACACTACTAACGACGATAAATTCTTTATCTCGGCATTAATGTTAAACGGCTGGCAGCATATTCAAAGGCCCGATGGCAATACCGGGTTAAGTGCAGGCTTACAGGTTACGTATAAGCCAAGCGATAACATACTGATAAATTACAGCAATTTTTATGGCAATGATAAACCCGATAGCGCAAAGCTGAATCGTTTTTATAATAACTTGTTTGCTGTTTTTCAATTAACCAAAAAGATTGGTCTAACCGCGGGCTTTGATTTTGCCAGCGAGCAAAAGTATAAAGGGGCATCAACCTATAATTATTTATACAGTCCCGTTTTTATAGTACGGTATACCCCCATTGATAAATTTGCCGTAGCAGCCCGTTTTGAATATTACAAAGATCAAAACGGAATTTTAATTAAGACAGGTACCCCAAACGGGTTTGAAACAACAGGCTATTCACTCAATGTAGATTACAGTCCTGTAAAGAACATGTTATTGCGGGTTGAAGGCAAATATTACAACAGTAAGGACGCCATATTTATAGCCAATAATTTTAATGTAAATTACAATACAGTTATCACCACAAGCATGGAGGTTTCATTTTAAATGGTTGAGGAAAAAGAACAATCGGTTGAGCATTTCCTGGAGTTAATAAAGCGCTCAAGGCGTGGTAAGTTTAAAATATACATTGGCATGAGCGCTGGTGTAGGTAAAACTTACCGCATGCTGCAGGAGGCGCAAGCGTTAATGCGCAACGGCATTGATGTTAAAATTGGGTATATTGAAACGCATACCCGTAAAGAAACACAGGCCCTGTTAGATGGCTTACCGGTTATTCCGCGCCGTAAGTTGTTTTATAAAGGCAAGGAACTGGATGAGATGGACCTGAATGCCATTATTAACCTGCGGCCCGAAGTAGTAGTAGTGGATGAACTGGCACATACCAATATTGAAGGCAGCAAAAATGAAAAACGCTGGCAGGATGTGGTGGATATTTTAAATGCCGGGATCAATGTAATTAGCGCTGTTAATATACAGCACATTGAGAGCCTGAATGAGGAGGTGGAAAAAATAACCGGGGCAGTTATTAATGAACGCATCCCCGATAAAGTATTGCAGTTAGCCGATGAGGTAGTAAATATTGATTTGACCGCTGATGAATTGATAGACCGTTTAAAAGAGGGGAAAATATATGACCTGAAAAAAGTACCGACCGCGCTAAACAACTTTTTTCAAACAGAAAGAATATTACAATTAAGAGAGCTGGCATTAAGGGAAGTGGCACACCAGGTTGAGCGTAAAATTGATACCGAAGTACCCAAAACAACTAAGCTAAAAGCCGAAATATTTTTAGCCTGTATCAGTACTAATGAGGCATCAGCAAAAAATATTATCCGCAAAACGGCGCGGTTATCTTCCTATTATCATTCCAAATGGTACTTGCTTTATGTACAAACTGCTAATGAAAGCAGCGATAAGATCAACCTGGCTTCGCAGCGACATTTGATAAACAATATGAAACTGGCTACACAACTGGGTGCAGAAGTGTTAAAAGTAAAAAGCGACCAGATTGCAAAAACCATTTGGCAAACAGCCGAAAAGTACGAGGTATCTACTATATGTATTGGCAAGCCTCACTTTAAATTTTACCAGCTCATTATGAAAACCGCTGTATTTACACAACTATTAAATAAAATGTCAAAAACAGACATTGACTTAATTATACTATCATGACCATAAAAAATAAACTCCGCGCCGGTATAGGCTTCCTGTTCCTGATGGCGCTGGTAAGTTCGGGCCTGGCAGATTATTACCTTACCCGCCTTTCAACCGATTCGAAAGTTATTTTAAAGGATAACTACCGGTCGCTTATTTATGCCAAAAATATAGGGCAAATATTAGATGAGCCAGGAAATGGTATGCTTAACGCTGCCAAACTTCAGGTAATGCAAGATAACATTAATGAGGAAGAGCATAATGTTACTGAAGCGGGGGAAGATAAACTGGCAGATTCGTTGCAGGTAGCATTTCAACAGTATAAACAAAACATTAGTAATACGCAGACTGCATTAGCACTTAAAGCCCAAATGAAAGGTATCATGTATAATATTATACAGTTAAATATGACAGCCATTGAACGCAAAAATACTTTTGCCAATAATACAGCTGATAGGGCTATTATTATTGTATCACTTATCGGGTCGCTTTGCTTTTTAATTGCCTTTAGTTTCGCGGTTAATTTTCCAAGCTATATAGCCAACCCGATTAAAGAGCTCATATCAGGTATCCGCGAAATAGCGAATAAAAATTATAATAAGCGGATCACTTTTCAGTCAAAAGATGAGTTTGGCGAGGTGGCCGAAGCCTTTAACCAGATGGCCCGCAAACTGAATGATTACGAAAGCAGTAACCTGGCCAGCATACTTTTTGAAAAGAAAAGGATTGAAACCATCATTAACTCCATGCATGATGCGATTATAGGCCTGGATGATAAGCTGTTTATCATTTTCGCTAATAAAGTTGCCTGTAATTTAATTGGCCTGCCCGAAGAAAAACTCACCGCGCAGTACGCGCCAAACGTAGCCTTAGAGAATGACCTGTTACGCAATATGCTGTTAAATGACCAGGTTAAAATGAAGATTTATGCCGATGAACGGGAAAGCTATTTTACTAAAGAAGTATTGGAGGTTGTAAATGAAGGTGCTATCATTGGTAAGGTTATTATTCTGAAAAATATAACCGACCTGCAACAGTTAAACGATGATAAAACCGCTTTTATAGCTACCATTTCGCACGAGCTGAAGACCCCGCTATCTTCCATAAAAATGAGTTTGAAATTATTGGAAGATAAACGGGTAGGCGAGATCAATAAGGAGCAAAAACAATTGCTTCAAAATATTGATGACGACGCGCATCGCTTATTACAAATAACCGGCGAACTGCTGGATGCCGCCCAGGTTGAAACCGGGAAAATTCATTTGAATTTTGGCAGCACACATCCTAAAAATGTGGTGAATTATGCGGTGCAGGCCATTCACTCGCTTGCAGAACAAAAGGAAGTTACTATTGATGTTACCTGCCCCGAAAGTTTACCAAATATAATGGCCGATCTGGATAAAACTACCTGGGTACTCATTAATTTGTTATCAAATGCTATAAAATATAGTCCCTCAAAATCCACTATAAACCTTACGGTTAAAAAGCAGGGTAATGCGCTGGAGTTTTCGGTAAAAGACCAGGGTCAGGGCATTGACGCTAAATACCTGTCCCGAATTTTTGAGCGCTACTTTAAAGTACCTGGTGCCGATGCTGAGAAAACCGGTACGGGGCTGGGCCTTGCCATTGCTAAAGATTTTATTGAAGCACAAGGCGGCACTATAGGCGTAGAAAGCGAAGCCGGCGACGGCAGCAGGTTTTACTTTACCTTAAACATTAATAACACATAAAAAGCAACAACTATTTTTTCTTAATCCAGTCAATTTTATCAACAAACAAAACATGACACCTCATTTAAAAACGCTTTCCGCAGCGGGCGTATTAATCACGCTTGGAATTATTTTTGGCGATATAGGCACTTCGCCGTTATATGTTTTTCAAACCCTGTTGCAGGAGGGCGGCACCGTTAACGCGGCATTAGTATTAGGCTCTATCTCCTGCATTTTTTGGACACTTACCCTGCAAACTACCTTTAAATATATCTTTATTACCCTACAGGCCGACAACAAGGGCGAAGGTGGAATTTTCTCCCTGTATGCCCTTGTGCGCAGGTATGGCAAATGGCTGGCTATTCCCGCTATTGTGGGTGCCGGTACTTTACTGGCCGATGGTATTATTACACCGCCCATATCGGTTACATCGGCTATTGAGGGCTTAAATAATGTGCCCGCGTTGGCTTCGTCATTTGTGCCGGGCAATCATTTAATTTTAGGGATTGTAATTGGTATTATGCTGTTGCTGTTTTTCTTTCAGCAATTTGGTACCAAAGTAGTAGGCTCGGCATTTGGGCCGGTGATGCTGATGGGGTTTATTATGATAGGTGTTTAGGCACGCTGCAGGTTATCCATTACCCGCAAATTTTTAAGTCGCTTAGCCCATACTACGGCTATAGATTATTGGTAGATCACCCCAAAGGCTTTTGGTTGCTGGGTGCTGTATTTTTATGTACCACAGGTGCCGAAGCCTTATATTCAGACCTTGGGCATTGCGGCCGCAAAAATATACAGGTAAGCTGGATCTTTGTGAAAACCACATTGGTATTAAGCTACCTGGGGCTGGGTGCCTGGGTATTAATGCAGCCCGCTAATACTAAATTTGCCGGCCTTAACCCGTTCTATCAAATTGTACCAAACCCGCATTTGTTAATGATACCTTGCGTGGCACTGGCTACACTGGCAACTATTATTGCCAGCCAGGCATTGATCAGCGGCTCATTTACTTTAATAAGCGAGGCCGTAAGCATGAATTTTTGGCCGCGTATCACTATAAAATATCCGTCAAACATTCGCGGACAGATTTATATCCCCAGCATAAACTGGATATTGTGTATTGGCTGTATCGCGGTATCATTATACTTCCGCACTTCAGAGGCCATGACGGCCGCTTATGGTTTTTCTATCACCATAGCTATGCTCATGACTACTATATTAATGTATTACTTTATGCGCTTTGTAAAACATTGGCCTATATGGTTGGTAACTATTATTCTTTGCGTGTTTTTATGTGTGGAATTTTCCTTCTTTGTAGCCAACGCGGTAAAGATCCTGAAAAGGTTATTCTTTCTGGTATTTGAATTTGGTTTGATATTTACCATGTACGTTTGGTACAGGGCCCGCAAGATTAATAACCGGTTTTTACATTTTATTGATCTGAAAGATCAGATCCCATTGCTCAATGCCCTGAGTGCCGATAAATCCATTGCCAAATATTCAAGCCAGTTAATTTATTTAACTAAAGCCAATAACAGCAGGCAGATAGAAGAAAAGATCATGTACTCTATCCGCAGCCGCAGCCCTAAACGGGCAGACACGTATTGGTTTATACATATTGATACCACGGATGAACCTTACACGATGGAGTATATTGTAGACCAGGTTGAGCCGGGAAAAATTATCAGGATAGATTTCAGGCTGGGTTTCAGAATCCAGCCAAGAGTAAATGTATTATACAGAAAGGTGGTTGAAGATATGGTGAGCCGTAATGAGTTGGATATTACCAGTAAATATGATTCTTTGAACAAATTTAAGGTTGTTTCAGATTTTCGTTTTGTAATTATGGAGAAGTTCCTGTCATACAATAACCTGTTTAGTATCACAGAAGGATTTATTTTAAACAGTTACTTTACCATTAAAAAGCTGGCACAAACAGAAGCTAAAGCATTTGGTTTAGATACCAGTGATACCCAGATAGAAAAAATACCATTAGTGGTAAAGCCGGTTACTAATTTTACTATCAAACGTATTGATCCGGTTAGCGGCGCGCCGGTACATTAAGGGAGATACAAGAAACGAAGAATGACAAATCCATTTGATAGTCAGTTATTTAAACTGATAGTTAGTGACAGTTAGAGCGCATTGACAACTTCTAAAAAAGTTGTCAATGCTTCTTTATTATCCTTTAAAAGAAATGGTTGGCTATGTAGCCAACCATTTCTTTTAAATAAATACCCCATTTGCCCAGGATTTCAGCAGAAGGCAGGAAATAATCATCAAAGGAATAATTGTCCTGCTTGGTCATTACATGGCTTGAATATGGAATTACATTTATCCCTTGCTTTTTAAATATCATTAATGCACGGCGCATATGAAATGCAGATGTGATCAATAAATATGGTCCCGGCAAATGTGATTTTTTCAATAGTATATTTGAAAAACGCGCGTTCTCGATGGTGTTTTTTGAATTGCTTTCAATCAATATGGCGCTATCCGGAAAGTTTAATGCTTCTAATTGTGTTTTTACCCATGTGCCTTCACGAAAACTGCCCGGGAATAAATTGCCATTACCCCCGGTAACTAATAAGTTAGCTATTTTTCCGGTTTTGAGCAATAATACACTTTGAATAAACCGGTCTGAAGCTTCATTAAAATGTCCTTTTCTATCGCCCATTGGTCCGGAAAATCCACCTAATACAATGCCGCAACTATAATGCGAAGTGGGTTTTAATTCATTCGGCGGAATATCCCAAAGTTTGGCGAAAAAATTAAATATTACGGTATTCGCAAATATAAACAGCATCACAACAGCGATTATTAAAAATCGGCGCCTTTGCCGTGGCTTTTTAGTTACAACAGCAACAATCAACAAAACAAATATCCATGAAAACGGAAAAAGCAAAAAAAGCAATACTTTTGAGAGTATAAAATACATGATGGGTGATAATGGTTTACGAAGATAATAAATATAGGTTAGATAGCTGGAAGGCTGTGGTTCAGGCTCAGGAAAATCGCTTTTAAAATTGCTTCGTTCTCTTTGCGCGCAGCGTAGTTGGGGTGTTTGGGGGCGCCTGTGCATTGGTGGAAATATCGCTTTATTAGGACTCACCCGGTCGTTGTTTCGCTTGACCGCCCTTTCTTCGCTGCGCGGAAAGAAGGCAAAATGTTGATTTATTAAAAGTGATTTTTGGGGCTGTTCATATTGTCGTTAATTATATCTGATATTGTTTGGTATATTTGCGCTTTTAAGTTTGTAACTGTCAGATACACATTGTAATATATGGCTTTATCCAATTATAATTAAGTGGTTTCTTTCAGCGAATTAAAATAGATGAACGTAAAGGATTATATAGCAAGCGGTATTTTAGAAGAATATTGTTTGGGGCGGCTAAGCGCAGATGAAGAAGCGGTAGTACTTCAAATATGCAAGCTTTTTCCTGAAGTTAAAAAAGAACTGGCCGCAGTTGAAAAAGCTATAGAAACTTTAGCAGCCGGCAATGCAATAACTCCCCGGCATGATCTTAAACAAAAAATATTGAACTCGCTTGATTTCTCTGACCAGGCAGTTCAACCCGATCTGAATGAGCTTCCGCTAATTAATGCGCACTCAAATCATAGAAGCTGGTTGAATTTATTGGAATATTTAATCCCGGATGAACCTACCGAAGACTTTTTTTGCCATGTATTAAACCAGGGTGAACGCTTTGCTCAAATGCTGGTTATTTCAAAAAACGATGTACCTGAAGAAACGCATGAAGACCTTACGGAAAGTTTCTTCATATTAGAGGGCGAGTGTATCTGTTCGGTAGGCGAAGCTGTTTTTAAACTGGGCCCGGGCGATTATTTGGAAATTCCCTTACATCAGCCGCATAACGTAAAGCTGTTAACGCCATACGTAGTTGCCGTATTACAATATCAATACCTATAGCCAATATAGATTTAAATAGGAAGGGGTTATTAAAAGCCAATGCCTTAATAACCCCTTCTTATATTTAGTATTAAAACTTATTCAATAACCGATACTTTCAGCATATTGGTTTTGCCATGCTTAAATATAGGGATAGCGCCGGTATTGATAACCACATCGCCAGCCTGTATTAAATTTTCGGCTTTTAACATTGCGTTTACATCGCTTATGGTTTGATCTGTGCTTTCTACCTGGTCATAATAGAAGGTGCGCACACCCCAAACCAAACTCAATGCATTCAGCAGGTGTTTGTTTGAAGTAAAAATATAAGTTCCGGCTTTTGGGCGATAGCTCGAAATTTCAAAAGCGGTATAGCCCGAAGTTGTCATGGAAACGATGCCTACCGCATTGGTGTGTTCGGCCAGATACGCTGCCGATCCGCAAACGGCATCGCTCAAATAGCTTGGAGAGCTTGCATCCGAATTGGTTTCTTTAGCGCTGTTAAACGGATAGCCCAATTCCTCCACATTCCTTACAATTTTGGCCATTGTTTCAATAACAATCAGCGGAAACTCACCTACAGAGGTTTCGCCGCTAAGCATTACCGCATCGGCGCCGTCAAGTACAGAGTTGGCAACATCATTCACTTCGGCACGTGTAGGTCGTGGGGTAGTGATCATTGACTCCAGCATTTGTGTGGCCACAATTACAGGTTTGGATGCCGCGCGGCATTTACGCGCTATCATTTTTTGCAATAAAGGCACTTCTTCTAACGGCATTTCAACACCAAGGTCGCCACGTGCAACCATTACACCGTCTGTGGCAGCTATAATGGCATCAATATTATCTATAGCCTCGGGCTTTTCAATTTTGGCTATCACCTTGGCCGCCTTACCGCTTTGGCTTATAATTCTTTTCAGATCCGAAATATCTTCGGCGTTTCGCACAAATGAAAGGCCTATCCAATCTACATCCCAATCTAAAGCATATTTCAGGTTTTCCAGGTCCTCTTCGGTTAAGCTTGGGATAGATACTTTAGTATTTGGCAGGTTAACACCTTTGCGTGAAGTTAAAATACCACCATGTACAATTTCGCAAATTACGCTGTCTTGTTTATTGGTTTCAATAACCCTCATCTGGATCTTTCCGTCATCCAATAAAATAATCTCATTAGCCTGTACATCCTGTGGGAAAGTATCATAGGTAATATATATGCGGTTATCATCGCCAACGCATTCTTGGGTAGTAATGGTAATACGAGTACCGTTTACCAGGTGGATACCGCCATCTTTTACCAAACCAATCCGAATTTTTGGCCCCTGTAAATCGGCAAGAATGGCCACATTGGTTTTATGCTGTTCGTTGATCTCGCGAATGAGGTCAATGAATTTTTTATGATCTTCGGGTTTTCCATGCGAAAAATTAAGGCGGCATACATTTACGCCGGCCTTTATCATGGATAACAACACATCTTTATTAGCAGATGCCGGACCCATGGTGGCAACAATTTTAGTTCGGTTGTAAGATAATTTCATAAGTTATGCAGATTATGCTCGTGTTTTATCAGCAATAGTGTAAATGTAACACTTCTAAATTTTGCGCTAAAATAGTAGATTTTCGCGTGATTTTATTTTTTTCGGATCAATCTTTACCGCCGCAACAATTTCAGGTATTTTATTTAGTGCCGAAATCAGGCTATCAAGGTCATTCTCATCTATATAATTCTTAATCATTATAAAATAATCAGCCTTTTTCATCTCTGGGATAAGGTATCCGTCTGATCCTTTATTAGCTATAAAGTAAAAATCTGTTTCGCTGGCTTCCCAGTTATAAACATATATGGAAAAATAAACCGGCGGGCCGCCCTGATAAATGTCTACGGCAAGGTCATTTGTTTTAATAAAATTAAAATTCAGGTACTTATTAATAAGGTAACAAACGCGATAATCTTTTAGCGAAGTTGTAACTGCAATAAGTACAAAATCAAGATCGATCTCAAACTTTAAAAATTTCCTGTTCAAAATCATTACATTTACACCGGCAAAAATACAAATTGAAACCTTTCTAACTAAAATTTTATTACCCCGCTAACTAAAAAGTTTTAGATTTGATATTTGATAGATTTTATTTTTCTTTGCACTGAAATTATTAATCATTAAATTATAATACTATGTCTGATATCGCTTCAAGAGTAAAAGCTATAATCGTAGAAAAATTGGGTGTTGACGAAAGTGAAGTAACACCTGAAGCTAGTTTCACCAACGATCTTGGTGCTGACTCTTTAGACACCGTGGAACTGATCATGGAGTTTGAAAAAGAATTTAACGTGGCTATTCCTGACGATCAGGCTGAAACTATCGGTACTGTAGGTCAAGCTATTGCTTACCTTGAAAAAAACGTTAAATAAAGCTCCCCTAATCCGATTAAATGGAGTTTAAAAGAGTTGTAGTAACCGGGCTTGGAGCACTTACTCCAATTGGTAATAACGTTACCGAGTATTGGAACGGACTTATTAATGGAGTAAGTGGTGCTGCCTTAATTAAAAGTTTTGACACCACGTTGTTCAAAACAAAATTTGCCTGTGAGGTTAAAGGTTTTGATGCCGATGCCTTTTTGGGCCGGAAGGATGCCCGTAAGCTGGATCCTTTTGTTCAATACGCCTTATTTTCTACTGAAGAAGCCGTAAAAGACGCGGGGTTAGACTTTGAAAAACTGGATACCAGCCGTATTGGCGTTATCTGGGGATCAGGTATTGGGGGCTTAAAAACCTTTTTGGATGAAGTGGTTAACTTTGCCAAAGGCGATGGCTCACCACGTTTTAATCCTTTTTTTATCCCTAAAATGATAGCCGATATTGCCCCGGGGCATATCTCTATTAAATATGGTTTACGCGGGCCTAACTTTTCTACCGTTTCGGCCTGTGCCTCGTCAAATAATTCATTGATAGATTCATTTAACTATATCCGTTTGGGTAAAGCTAACATGTTTATAAGCGGTGGCTCTGAAGCTATTATTAATGAAGCCGGTATTGGCGGATTTAATGCTATGCATGCCCTGTCAACCCGTAATGACGACCCTGCAACCGCTTCACGCCCCTTTGATTTGGACCGTGATGGATTTGTGGCAGGTGA
>DASWOZ010000083.1:0-10895 GCA_036398535.1 Mucilaginibacter sp.
GGGCCGTTCTCTATCCGCTACCCTCGCGGCAATGGCGTAATGGTTGACTGGCAACGCCCTTTTAAAGAAATACCGGTGGGTAAGGGCCGTAAATTATGTGATGGCGAAGAGGTTGCCATCCTAACTATTGGACATATTGGCAATGAAACTATAAAAGCCATTACACAACTAAATACTGAAGGCTACTATCCTGCACATTATGACCTGCGTTTTGTAAAACCCCTGGATGAAGCTTTGCTACATGAGGTATTTACAAAATTCAGCAGGATAATTACAGTAGAGGATGGTTGTTTAGAAGGCGGTATGGGCAGTGCAATAATTGAATTTATGGCTGATAATGATTATCATGCACATATTACCCGCTTAGGCATTCCTGACCGTGTGGTAGAGCATGGCGAACAACACGAACTTTGGGCCGAATGCGGCTATGATGCCCAAAGCATTGCCGCACAGGTGCGTAATGTAGCCGGCAAACGCAATCCGCATATTATCGCTTCTTAAATTAATGCGGCCTGTAGCTGGCAATATCTGTATAAATCTGGCGGAAGGAGCTACGCACCCCAATAGTTAACATAGTAGCATTATAATTAAATGCCGAGCTTTTTTCCTCCCTGTATAAGGCACTGATCTCTAAACGTAAATTATATTTAGGGTTAAGTAAATAAGCTACTTTTCCTTCTAAATAATACAAGTTAGTGGTTAAACCCTGCCCTATGTAGTTACCGGTAGATCGTACGTTATGCTGCCCGTCAGGAAGAAGTTCACCTCTGGCAGGATTAGTATAGTTTTGAAAAATATCTTTTCCGTAATTCAGTCCATCTACATCCAGCCCGTAGTGTCCGTAATTGGCTTCGCCCGAAAAGTTAAACCGCTTGTAGGTATAATTTAACATCCCTACAATTTCATGAAAGTTAGCCCCCCATGGGTGTGCAAGCGGTTCATCACTTGCCGAATAGTTTTGTGATACGCTACGTTCTGAATAGGTGTACGGTTTGGAATTATTGCTTTCAAGTAAATAATTTAAGCTTTTAATGCCAAACAAATCTCCGCCTCTGAAACCTAATTGCCAGCTATATTTGTTCCGGGAGCTACCATCGCTCGAAAAGAAATTCTTTGCTTCAAATTCATCTAACGCGAACTGCCCGTAAGCCGTAATACCATCCGTTATTTTATATTTACCAGTAAATCCTAACAAAGCATTATCCGGCGAGCCATCAGACGCCTCAACCGGTCTTAAAAATATGATGGGGTTAATATAACTTACGTCAAACCCACGCGGCTGGCCGGCATCGTCTTTTGCGGCCCATATAATAGAATCAAAAAAACCAAATGATAGCCGGTTACTGATGTTCCAGTCTAAATAATGAAAAACGCCCCACTTGGTACGGTTATAGGTATAATTATTCAAGTTAGAAAACATAGGGTCATCAAAACGTGCCCACATGGTCATATAGGTTACATTCCCCAAATTACCCGTAAGTTTTAAAAACGGATAAGGCGCCGCATAATCCGACAAAAGTAAAGAACGGTAACCATCGCCTATAAAAGTTTTATCGCGCCCTATAGTGATATTTAAATATTTAACCGGTGTATAAGAAGCTACTGCGGTAAGGTATGACCAATTATCAACATTCCCTGAATTATGGTCAATAGCCTGCCCGGGGATTACTCCAACCTGGCTAATATAAGCAGACATGAAGCTTGGGAAAATAGCCTGGTTGATATAACCGCTAACATTAAAAGAAAGTTTATTGCTTACCGTACCCCCCACCTGGAAACCATAAGTGGTTTGATACGTATTTTTGGTATTTGAAAAATCACGGCCCACAGTAAAATCGGGTAAAAAATCAGCATATAACGTACTGTTCGGATTTTTAATATCTATTAAATGTTCGTTAAATAATTTACGGTATCCCCAGCTATGCGGCTTGTTATCGGCCCCATAATTCAATACACTGTCTAAATGTTGCTTAAATACAGTGTCGCCTGTAAAAAATGGTTTTATTGAAGTATGCTCACGGGTTTTTGTTGAATAGATCTCCGTGTTGAATTGTTGGTAAAACTGGTACGAATAGGGCTGATATTCAGTTTGCGCGCTGGCAATATTAATAATTGAAAATAATAATATAATACTGGTAAGTAATTTCTTCATATAGATAGTTAGGGACAATTATTATTCAAAATAGTTTAGGGTTTTAAAACCACCTTTTTTCAAATAATCATCTTTTTTAACTAAGTGCAGGTCTGATCGTATCATTTCACTCACTAACGCCTGCAGATCATATTTAGGTATCCAGCCTAATTTTTTATTCGCCTTTGAAGCATCACCTATCAACAAATCAACCTCTGTCGGCCTGAAATATTTTTCGTCAACTTTAATGATGGTTTGCCCAAATTTTAAAGCATCAGCATTCAATCCCAGTTCTTCAACCTTTTCCTGGTCAATGTCAATAATCACACCGCGCTCATTTTCGTCTTTGCCGCTAAATTCTATTTCTATACCCAATTCGGCAAATGCCATTTTTATAAACTCTCTTACTGTAGTGGTTACTCCAGTAGCAATAACAAAATCTTCAGCAATATCTTGCTGCAGCATAAGCCACATGGCTTCTACATAGTCTTTTGCATGGCCCCAATCGCGCTGTGCAGATAAATTACCTACATATAAACAGCTTTGTAAGCCCAAAGCTATTTTTGAAGCGGCACGTGTAATTTTGCGTGTAACAAAGGTTTCTCCCCGTACAGGACTTTCATGATTAAACAGTATGCCATTGCAGGCATACATATTATAAGCCTCACGATAGTTTACAATTATCCAATAACCATATAACTTAGCTACTGCATACGGCGACCGCGGATAAAACGGCGTTGTTTCGCTTTGCGGTACTGCCTGTACCAAGCCATAAAGCTCAGAAGTTGATGCCTGGTATATTCTTGTTTTTTGAGATAAGCCTAACAACCTAACGGCCTCTAATATGCGTAATGTACCAATGCCATCGGCATTGGCGGTATATTCAGGGGTGTCAAAGCTCACCTTTACATGGCTTTGGGCAGCCAGGTTATAAATTTCATCCGGCTGTATTTCCTGCACCAGCCTGATCAGGTTGGTTGAATCTGTCAGATCGCCGTAGTGCAATTTAAACTTCACGTTAGGTTCATGCGGGTCATGATACAAATGATCAATACGATCTGTATTAAACAAAGATGACCTCCGTTTAACGCCATGTACCTCATAGCCTTTTTTTAATAAAAACTCAGCTAAATATGCCCCATCCTGCCCGGTAATTCCGGTTATTAACGCTACTTTCATTAGTTTTAGTAAAATCGTACAATATTATCCAATTAAATTGTAATTGATGGTATTTGAGGCCGATTGCTTCATATATTATATGCCGGCAACGGTGTCTTCCAACTCCTTATACCAGTCTTCGCCATATTTACGAATCAAGGGTGCTTTTAAAAATTCATGTACCCGCACTTTCAATTCATCGCCAAATGAGCAGGCCGGGCTACAAATGCTCCACCTGTCATAATTCAATACATCAAATTCAGGATAAGCAGTAATACGTATTGGATATAAATGGCAGGAGATAGGCTTTTTCCAATCAATTACGCCATCTTCATAAGCCTTTTCAATAGCACATTTAGTGATGCCGCCCTCCCATATTACATAGGCACATTCTTTATTTACCTCAACACAGGGAGTCGTGTAATCGCCTTCAAAATCTTTTACATAAGTGCCCACTGCTTCAATGGTTTTGATGCCTTTGGTAGTCATGTAAGGTTTTACTTTGGGATATATTTCATCCAATATATGCAGTTCATCTACATTTAGCGGCGCGCCCGAGTCGCCTTCCAAACAGCATGCACCTTTGCATTTGGTTAAATTGCATACAAAATTTTCACGCACTATATCTTCATGTACCAATACATTGCCAACCTCTATCATATATATTCTATTTTTTGATTGGATTTAAGGGATATTTAAGCCCCTTAGCATCCGTTAGTTCCATTGTTACGCTGCCTATTATCAGTTCAACATGCGCCTTTACAGGTATCCTGTTATTATCATCCGTTATCCACAGATATAATTTACTATCCTTCCTGAAAATTCGCCCGGGAATAATAGTAGGATTAAATTTTAAACAGTTAAAGATACCTAATGCAGTACTTACTTTTTCTTTCCCGGTATAAGTGATGCTAAGCGTATGGATACCATCCTCTAAAAAATAGTCCATATCAAACTTATCACCTATACTGATCTTTGAAATATCAATACCCCGCGCAAAATAATAGGCCGATACAAAATCAAACACTTTCCCTTTAAACGGAAAAACACCTTTATCAGCCGTAATTTTATGATCATCATGATCAAAGGTTACATTATCACTGTGTTTATAGCCGCCTTCCTTCCGGTTTTCCGTATAAAAATAAGGCATCAGGGTAGCCTTATCTATATACGTTTCATACCTGTTACGCACTTTATAAAAAACATCAAATGTTCCGGCGGTCTTACCATCTGCAATGATGTGAAAAGCGGGGCGGCCATCCACTTTCTTATCGGCATCCTCAACTCGTAAAGTGGCCTCGGCACCTGTAAAAAACCCGTATTTTAACCTGTAGCTTAATTGTTCGCCACTTTTAAATACGGGTTCATTAATATCTTTAAGTTCCTGACTAAATGCTTTATTAAAACAAGCGGCAAGCAGTATACCTACAAAAAAACATTTCCTCATGCTTAACGCTTACAAAAAGCAAACCAGTTAATCTTTTCTTTTATAAAGCGGAACAGTTGAACATGGCTCGCCAAACATCAGGCTTTTTACAACAGGGGTTAGCTTTTCTGTTAATGCCACATAAGCCGAAACCGGTACAGGCACATCACCACATCCTTTTATTACCATACGCTGGTCGCGGTATTGCTCAACATCAAGCTTGTCTATCGCTTTTGCAAACAACACGGTTTCTAATGTTTCTTCATTACCAAAAACTACTTCATCGGCATAGGGCGCCATGCGATTGGCCAACAGCATGTAGGCCCATGCCGGCACAATCGCATCGGCCGAGCAAATAATACCTACATTCTTTCCTTCATATTGCGTCCAGTCATGACCTTTTACAAACTCCCTGAAATCTTTTTCACGCAGTATCAATCCCATATATAAATTCGCTGCAATGTCATAGATCACGCGCTCGCCTTTTGGATAAAAATCAGCCGGGTCTAAAGTGGTTAAACCGCTTTGAGCAACTTTATTGACTATATTTTCTTGTATTTCCATAATGGTCCGTTACTGTTAAACAATCTTTCTATAACGAAAAATCCGGGAACACGCATATAACGCAATTCCCGGATACAAAATTACTTTAAATTTTAGCTATAAAAACTTAGCTCTGTAATCTTTTACATTATCCTTATCTTTCAGGGCTTCAAATATCATCCCTTGCGAACGTTGCAATATTGCCTGGGCAATTTGTTGCTTCTCTCTTACGGCATTGGTAAGCGGTGCAGGGTTTACAAAACCATCAACAACAAATACATAAACACCTTGCTGACCAGCAACCGGCTTGGATAATTTATTAACCGCCGAACCAAAAATAGTACCCACTAATTTATATTCGGTGCCTCCTCCCGGTATCATTGGGTTGGCAAAAACAATATTTTGCACTGGCGTAACCTTGGCCCCGGCTTTTTGGGCAACCTGATCAATATTTGATGACCCGCTTGCTGCTGCCACAAATTTATCAGTTAGCATTTTGCCCTTTACCTGGTTTCTAACCGCTGGTTCAATTTGCTTTTTAACCACATCAAGTGGCAATACGCCTTTCTTTTTAATTTCTGTTAAGCGTGCAACCACATATTGGTCGCCAACAGTAAATACCTGGTCAGAAAGTTCACCTTTATCCGCTTTAAATGCCCACCTAACCATGTCACGCGCGTTATCTAAACCCGGCAGGCTCATAGCCACTCCGTTTACATTTTCGGCAGTTTTCTTTTTCAAACCTGCCTTGGTAGCCTGTTCATCAAAGTTATCTTTGTTTAAAGAGATCAGGAATGCCTGAGCTTTACTATATGCGGCAGATTGCGTTTTAGCACTGGCTACTAACGGCTTATCAACCACAGCTACCTTCACTACTTTTGATGAACCTTTTTGATCCTCAATCTCAATCAAATGGACACCATATTGGGTAGTAACTATTTTAAACTCACCTTTTTTACCGTTAAAAACAGGCTCTTCAAAAGCGGGTATCATTGCGCCACGGCCAAAAGTGCCTAAATCGCCACCTTTATCTCCCGAGCCTTTGTCTACCGAGTACATTTTGGCCATATCGGCAAATGACTTACCACCTTGAATTACTTTTTTAATTGAATCGGCCTTGGCAAGTGCTTTGGGTAAACCACCTTCCATATTAGGATCAAGCAATATATGACGGGCCTTTACAGAATCAGGGCCAACACGCGAGTCAACCAGTTTTGCTAAAGCATAGTTACCATTTGACAGGTATGGACCATAAACAGTACCTATAGCTGCGCCAAACATCACAGAATCAATCTTTGGATCAAGCTTTCCTTTACGCTGGTAAACAAGTGGTGATTTTGTTTCAGAATTTATTTGTACAAATAAAGAATCATTAGTGCTTGATTTAAAGGTAGGCTCCAACTTAGCAACAAGCGCTTTTACAGCAGCCGAATCATCTTTTGAAGGTGCGGCATTGAAACTAACATAATCAATGTCCCTCATTTCCTGCTGATTTTTAAATTCGCCTTTATGTTCATCATAATAGCTATTATAGTCAGCATCTGTTAAAGTAACCTTATTATCAGGTATAGAAGCATAATCAAGATTGGTGTACTTAAAGTTAACCAGTTTGTTTTTAGCTTCATAATCATCTTTAGCTTCTAACGAGTTAACATATAAACCATTGGTTACCAATGACAAATACTTTTCATCCAATTTACCCTGGATCAATTGCTTAATAAAATCGTTCCATCTTGCCCTTTGAGGGTCATCAGCCTTTAACTGGCTTATATTTTGGATAGCCGAAAGTAAATTAGCGCGGTCAAATTTGCCGGTTTGGGGGTTGGTAAACGCCTGTATAATTTGCGGGCTTGGATTATTACCGCTTGTCATGGCTTGAGTTTCATCCTCGCCAACGGTTAAACCAAGCTTGTCAACTTCCTTTTTAAGTATTAACCGGTTTACAGTCTGGTTCCAGGTATTTTCCTGTACATAGCTGGTAACCTGTGGGCTTACGCTGCTTTGGCCGGATTGCTGCTTAAATTGCTGTGTATTTTGCTCAACTTCTTTAGTAAACTCATCATAAGCAACTTTTTCGCCGGCTACATTACCCAACTCGTTATTGTCATCCTTAAAAAAAGATCCGCCAGATCTTATTGCTTCACTTGCGATAAAAGCAAAAAGCGAGAGCCCTATTACAATGGCAACAATTTTGCCCATGCGCTCCCGCAAATAACCCATTATACCCATATAGTTTTATATAATAATTTTATGTATTAAAAAGAGGGCGCAAGATACAATTTTTAGTAAAATTATATAATACAAAATTTTAGCATTAAAAGTCGCCTAATTTCCAGGGACATCAGTTACATTAAAGGTACCTGTAGACTGCCCGAAAATAGGGTGATTTAGCTTCTCGTCGCTTTTAAAATTTACGCCGTTTACAATGTTACCGCCAGACATAACTACCTGTACGGGTTTATTAGAGTACATGATCTTTTTAACCTGATCCCAAATCAACTCGTCAGACTTAAATGTTTCGCCTTTTGCGTTGGTGGCTACTACGTTTTTATGAAATTCAATTATCTTTTGGCTACTATATTGAATTGCCGAATCGGCAACTATATTTCCCGATTCGTTACGGGTAGTATCAAAAAAGACGATCTTAACGCCCTTTGGCATTTTTTCATAGCTTTTTTCCTGCTCCCTGTCATTTTGATAATGCAGCATTAAAGGCGCCGTTAACCGCAGCTTGACTTTTGCCGAATCGCTGTAAATAACATCAACGCCCGTGGTACTATCAATTGGGTTGGTAGATTGTTTTGCCGAAATCTCTTTGATTTTATTTATATCATTTTCGCACGCGCTGATTAGCAGCAGCACGCCCACAAGCAGTGCCGGCAACAATAAAATTTGTTTTGCACTACTACGCATTACTTAATTAATCAAATTTATATTTCTGGAACCAACGGTCATTAAGCATAAAGCCCAAATGAAGGTTAACATAATTTTCTTTAACAAGGCCGTTTGCCACTGTTCCGCGCTGACCAATCTCTGCAGAAAAGTTAATTTTGTAAAAGGTAGTAGTAAATGTAGAGCGCAACGGCAAACCTAAACCAAAGGTAAGCGCGTACGATTTAATATTGGTAAAACCATTACCGGTTGGGTTAGGCACATTTAAATAACTTTGATCAAATATAGCGCCTAAACGATAATCAACTGTTGACCAGTAGCTGCCTATAGCGTTTAGGTTAGGTGTGTACTGGCCGCCCACATTCAATGTTTTACTATCCACTAAACTTTGGTTTACACCGCCGATAGTTAGATTAGACCATTTACCCATAGTATAGTCTGCTCCAACCAAAAATTTACCATCTTCCTGGTAAGATATACCAAAGTGATTGATCTGCGGTAACTGAATTTTAGTTTTTGCGTTTTGCTGGTTAATTAATGAATCGGCAGCTACATTTGCTACGCCATTACCATCTAAAGTATACTGGCTTACTATATAAGTACTTTGCGAATTGAGTTTTGATTGTGCCGAAGCTGAATAACCCAGGGTTAAGTGTTTTGTTGGCGACAGATCAAAAGCGTATTGTGCGCCGTAATCGTAATTTAAGCCGCCTATAGAGTTATCCTGTTCTATTTTGGAATTTAAAGTGCCATACAGCCCCGGTATTTCTGTTGATTGGTATTGTTTTAAGTCACCAAATATGTAGGATACATTGGCTCCCAGCGATAAATGCTTAAAAATTGTAATTCCATAACCAAAGTAAGCTTTTGATAAACCACCCTCGCCCTGGTAAAGATAATTGGTAGAGTTGGTATCAACCTTTGGGCCACCCGCACCAGACGGGGATGTACCGAAACCTTTTGGCAGGTTTTGTTTATAATTATAACCCAATTGGCTGTAAGGTAACAGCCCGAAACTTAATGCGGAAGCATGCGTTACCGGAATAGCAAATGCAAGATGACTTAACCTGAAATTGGCATCTGTTTGGCTTGGATGGCCGGTTTGATTTACGGTTAAGGTATTAGAATAAACGCCAACATCAATTGTGGTTAAACGGATATAACCGTAAGAGGCCGGGTTTAAAGAATTAATATTGCTATAGCCATTTATTTGGTTGGTTGCTGTGGCAATGCCTCCCATTGCTAAATTTTGAGGTAACAAACTTGGGGTAAGATCGCCCAGGCCGTATCTTGAATATGGGGAGCTTGAAGTTGCTGTTGATTGCGATTTGGCCCCAACTGCTATAACAGCAAGTAAGAATGTTATAAAAAACTTAGAATATTTAATCATTATGCTTCTGTATAGCTGCGTTTAATCCTTTTAGAACCAAATGGGGCTCAATTTTAATATAGGGGGCAAAGATGCTATTTTTCAATAGAGTATCAAAAAAAATACTATCTCCGCCGGTTAGTATAATATTTAGTTGTTGTCCGTTTTTTGTATACTGCTCAATAAAGCCGGTTAATTCATATTTAACACCGTTTTGCACGCCCGATTGTATGGCTGTTGTTGTACTGCTCCCATACCCATCCTTAAACTTATCATCTGCATTAACAAGCGGCAAAGCCGAGGTAAAATAATTTAAAGCATTATAACGCATAGTTAGGCCCGGCGATATGCTTCCGCCAAAATAATTTCCTTCGCTATCTACATAATCATAAGTAATGCAGGTACCCCCATCAATTACCAGGTTATTTTTATCGGGATATAAATATTTAGCACCGGTTACCGCCGCCAATCTGTCAAGCCCCAATGTTTGCGGGGTTGTGTAATGATTATGAATGTCGGTAGTCATTGAGGCACTAAAATAAGTTAGCTGTGTTTTTTGTTGTAATACAGTCTGCCATTCTTCCTTATCCTTTTTTACCGACGATATGATAGCATTATCAATAAAATGGGCAGTTAAAAAATTGTTTAGGGTATTTATGCTAACTGTTGTAAAATGTTCTGTAAGTAATAATTTATCTTTATCAAATACGGCAATTTTTGTAAAGGTATTGCCAATATCGATAACTAAATTGGCCATCAGGCTTTAACCAGGGATAATATAGATTCAAAAATAGCCAGTCCGTCTTCATTTCCCAATAAAGTATCGGCAGCACGTTCAGGGTGAGGCATAAAGCCAAATACATTACGCCCCGTATTAGTGATACCGGCTATATTTTCTATTGATCCGTTCGGATTAGATTCGGTTGTAATATTACCGGCTTCATCGCAATACCTGAATAACACCTGGTCATTATCATTAATTGCCTTTAAAACATCAGCGTCAGCAAAGTAATTACCCTCGCCATGTGCTATAGGTATTTTTAATGCTCTTTGCGGGTCTATCTGCGCGGTAATTAACGAATTGGATGTTTGGGATATCATGTAGATATTACGGCAGATAAACTTGCGGTGCTCGTTGTGCAATAAGGCACCCGGCAATAATCCAGCCTCGGTTAATATCTGGAACCCATTGCAAATACCCATTACATAGCCGCCTTTTGCAGCAAACTGAATAACTTCCTGCATTATTGGCGAAAAACGTGCAATAGCGCCCGAGCGCAAATAATCTCCGAATGAGAACCCGCCCGGCAATACAATAAAATCACACCCCTGTAACGAATGATCTTTGTGCCACAGGCGTACCACCTGCTGGCCCA
>DASWOZ010000084.1:0-12262 GCA_036398535.1 Mucilaginibacter sp.
GGGTGCCTGATAGGCGAGTAATAGGATGGGCCTCTTAATAGTTGAATTAATAAGGCAGCCTGGTCCGGCGTTAATTTATCGGGTGTGGTATTAAAATAAGTTGTCGCGGCCGAACTGATACCCGAAGCATTGTTGCCAAAATCAACGGTATTCAGGTACATGGTCACAATTTCCTGTTTGGTATAATGCTTTTCGATCCTGATAGCGATGATCAGTTCCTGCATTTTTTGAATAATGCGTTTAAGTGGGTTGTGCGCCCGTGTATGATCCGAAAAAAGATTTAATGCCAGTTGCTGGGTAATAGTACTTGCACCTTGCTTTTTACCTACCATTAAGTAAAGTAAAATGGTAAAGGTGCGTTTAAAATCAATACCCGAATGGGTGTAAAAATTATTATCCTCTTTAGCAATCAGCGCGTTTATTACATAAGGTGATATTTTGTTAAAGGGAACGCTTGAACGATTAGCCGTTACGTACCATTTACCCAATACCTGTTTATCCGAGGATATAATCTGCGATGCCTGGTCACTCTTTGGATTTTCCAGATCACGGAAAGATGGCAAAGGCCCGAATGCGCCCAATGCAGTGAGCCCTATCATTATCACTACAAAAGCAAAACAACCGATAAAAAATCGCCATATATACCAGTTGTATTTTTTTATATCCTGTTCAGAAAGTTTAACATTCATGTTAATAGGTTTTTTGGTAGTATTCATAATAACTATCCAATATTTTCTTGTCGGCTAATTTATCCAGATTTTCTTGTGTTATGATAAAAAAACTGTATTTATCCTTTGGCACCTTCATAATCTCGGGCAGTAATGGTACTATTCCGCGGGCATATGCTTTTACATCAGCCAGCGTATTAAAGCGGCCCACGTAAATTAATTGATTATCGGGCCCAACGTCTTTAAGCTGATGTTTAATGGCATTTGGCGGGTAATTGGTACGGTTAAATTGCCCGATACCAAAACGTGATGAAGACAGATCTGTTGTGCTTATACTCACATTTACTACAAAAAGATAGTTGGTGCTGTCCCTTGTAGAAAATAGAATGGGGGCTTCTTTTTTAGGTGCACCTTTGGGCACAGCAACTACAGGCTCGTTCTTTACAGGTTCGGCAGCAGGCTTAGCTTGTTCTTTTTTTTCGGGTATCCGGGTTTCAACTTTTTGGGGTTCAGTTTCTTGTTTTACGGTACGCCTATAGGCGGTTTGCTGTTGATAAACAATAGGAGGAATAAATAATATCCCGGTAGTATCATTATCCATAATAGCGTAGGGCTGCGCGGCTAATTCTAACTTATTGGCATCAATATAAGCTAAATGTTGTTTAACCAATGGAGTTATCAGCCCATCAGCCGGGTAATTTTCTGCAATTTGTTTAAGATCGGATTGAAAAGGTTCCAGTTTTTCCTGGTGGCCGGCCGCAATGGCCCGCAGGTAATATAATTGTGCAATAAGGTTATTAACAGGATATTCTTTAAGCAACTCGTCAATACGACTTATAGCCTGCGCGTATTTTTTTTGCGCATACAAGTTATAAACCTGGTTGTAAGCTGCATTAAATATGGCATCTCTATCGTCAAGATGTCTGCCATAATCAGGATCGAGTATTACCCTGGCAAAGGCCGTTTGCGGGTATTCATTCAGCACTCTGTTTTTATAATCATTAGATTTTGCTCTGTCTATTTCACTATACAGGCGATATAAATTATAATATACAGATGCTTTATTCGGGTCATTCGGAAACCGGTTTAAAAGTAACAGGTAGGTAGCAATTGCTTCATTTTTATCATCCAGTATGTCCCGGTAAAAATTGGCAATGTCCAAATAGGCATTATAAATACGTGTATTTGATTCGGCAAGGAGCTGCGGGGTAAGCGGCAAATTTTGGATGAGCTGCTGGCGGTAGGTACTTGCCTCTGCATCATTCACGCTTCTGCGCTTATCAATTGGCAGCGCATCAAGGTCGGCATTTGGGGCAACTACAGCGCCGTTAGCTGTTGTGTTTGTATTTAAGCGATTGCTTCGCCGCCAGTTGTCTTCCAATTTGCGGTTACCCCACCGGCGTTTAAAATCGGCAAAGCCCTGGCTAATGGCCGTAGCGTTATAAAAGTAGAAGTTACTGCCGTTGGGCACGCTCACCACCGGGTTTTGCGGGCTATTGCTAATGGCGTTAGCCAGCGAGTTAGCATTAACCGTTGCTAAACTTTGTTGTTGTAAGCTTTGGTTGGCAACCATTATATCAATACGTGCAGCACGGGCTTTTTCATCAAGATGGGTCAGCATTTGCAGAGTATCCTCGCGGGCAATAAGTTGTAGCTTGTCTGACAGTAAATTAAGATTATCGCTTTTCTTTTTTATAGTTATATAGCCCGGGTAATTAGGCGAAAGATTAATTAGCGTGCTGTCATAATATTTTTTAGCAATAGCGTAATCGGCTTTATTTTTAAATTCAATATCGGCAATACGCAAATAGGATAGCCCTTTTTGATTTTGGTTGAACTTACTTGTGCGTACAGATAGTTTGTAGTTTTTTAACGCATTGTTTATATCGTTATTAAGCAGATAGATTTCGGCAATCTGGTAATAGATCTGGTCGGTAAAATCTTTATTGTTTGGGTTTTTGAGTAAGCTCAATAACCTGTCAGCACGACTGGTCTTAGTGCCATTGCGTTCATCTTCAATGCGGATAGCGTTTAAATTGGCATTAAAAGCCATTTCAAACGATGCATTGCTTTTGGCCAGGCGGTTATAGGTAATAATGGCCTCGCTGCTTTTATGATTAAGCTCCTGTAGCTGGCCTAAAATAAAGGTCCAGCGTAATCTTTGCTTGCGGTTATTACAATAGTATACCGCTTTTTTGGCCATATCTTCGGCATCGGTATAGTTTTGCGTGTATATGTCATATTGTAATTTGGCTGCATATACATCAGCAGTTGTGCGGGCCGTAAGGTTAATGTTTTGAAACGCGGTATCCAATGTCAGCTTTGCTTCGCGCAGGTTGTTAATATATAATAAGCTGCGTGTTTTCCATACGGCGGCCTCTTGCACCAGGTTAGTTTCGTTCGGGAACGACCGCATCACGTAACTAAAAAACTCAGCCGCGTTAAAGTAGTTTCCGCTTAAATAATGGGCTTTGCCCAAAACCAGGTAAGCATCACCTACATAGTGGCTTTGCTCTTTTTCGTTGATGATAAGGTTGGCCTTGCTAATTACAGCATCCAGATCCTTGTCTATAGCGGTAGTATGCGGAGTGGTATCCTGGTAAACGTTTAAAAGCGCACCGTACGAATCAATAAAGTTTAAGGCATAGCTCTCCTGTTTTTGCCGCAGCAGTTCGTTGGCATTAAATAGTATATTATAATGAGCCGTTAAATTTTGCATGGTGCGGTTAAAACCGTTCTTTTTTTGAAAAGAACATCCTGAGGCGATTACAGCCAGCGCCAACAACAAAAATTTGATCTGTTTATGTTTAATAATAAAGAGTATGGAGAAATTAATAGTGTGCCTCAAAGTCGAAAATCAGGATAATAAAAGCATGGCTAATTTAATAAAGATTAATGCAATAGATTAATAAATTTGCGAATGGCTAACAATGGACATAATGAAAATAACGATGGCGGTAACCAGGCAAGCAGCCTTGCTAAATATACAGGCATTGCTTTCCAGATGATAGCTGTAATTGGTGTGTTTGCCTACGCCGGGTATAAGATAGACCAATTAACGGGCCATACTACCAAATGGGCAACTGCTGTATTATCATTAATAGGCGTGTTTATATCTTTATACATTGTTATCAAATCTGTAAAAAGTTGAAACTGCTTCAAAACGTATTATTGTACTTATTATTTGTTATTATTTTAGCTGTGCCGCCGGTGTTACTTAATCAAAATGGCCATGCTAATTTGTTAACGCCCCATTTTTGGCTGATTTTTTCCTATCTGTCCGGCCTTACCCTGGTAGTAATTATTATGGTGCTAATTGGGCAGCAAATTGACGCCGAAAAAGGCACTCAGTTTTTTTTAGCTGCCACTGTTTTTAAAATATTGGCCTGCCTTGTTTTTGCGCTTGTTTTCTTGCTGAAAAACAAGGTAAATAAGTATGTTTTTGTGGCCGATTTTTTTTATGTATATTTCTTAAATACAGCCTTTGAAATTTATAGTTTGTTACGTAACTTGCGCAACCAAAATTTAAGGTAAAAAACTTCGTTTTGATGAATAATAAGTCGATTTTGAACTCAAAAAATTTTAAACAATTGTTTATTTCCGCCGTTTTTTTGATGGTAAGTGTACTTCCGACACTATCATTTGGGCAGGAAAGCGGCAAAAAAGCCGAAGAAAAGTTCAATCCTAAAGAAGTAATTTTAGAACACGTTGGTGATGCCCATTCATGGCATGTATTAGGAAAAAAGTCGCTTCCGTTACCGGTAATATTATACACAGCAAAAGGGCTGGAGATTTTTTCGTCAGATAAGATCGAACACCATGCAGAAGGTGAAGAAGTGATCTACAAAGGCGAGTATTATAATTATAAGCTTAGCGGTAATAAAGTAGTTGCTGTAAACGATGCGGGCCAGATTGATAAATCAGCCAAAATATTAGATTTTTCAATTACGCGTAATATCATCAGTATGTGGATGGCTATTGCCATATTATTACTGGTATTTTTAAGTATTTCATCAACATATAAAAAGCGTGTTGGTAAAGCCCCTAAAGGTTTGCAATCATTTTTAGAGCCAATGGTTGTATTTGTACGTGATGATATTGCCATACCTAATATAGGTGTTAAATATGCAAAGTACATCCCGTTGTTATTAACCATGTTCTTTTTTATACTGATAAACAATTTATTAGGCCTGGTTCCATTTTTTCCGGGTGGTTATAACCTTACAGGTAATATAGCGGTAACGCTGGTGCTTTCAACTATTACCTTATTGGTAGTTAACTTTAGCGGTAATAAATATTATTGGAAACATATTTTCAGGCCTGATATTCCGCTTTGGCTGTACCCTATCATGGTACCTGTAGAAATGATAGGTATTATATCAAGGCCATTTGCATTGATGATCCGTTTGTTTGCTAACATAACAGCAGGTCACATTATTGTGCTGAGCTTAATATCATTAATATTTATTTTTAAAACATTATATGTATCGCCGGCTTCAGTAGTATTCGTGGTTTTTATGGATACAATTGAATTACTTGTTGCATTTTTGCAGGCATATATTTTTACCATGCTTACAGCCCTGTTTATTGGTATGGCTGTAGAAGAGCATCATTAATTTTTTGAATTAATTATCTATTAATATACACGTTTAAATTAAAAACAATGACTGGAAGTATTGCTGCAATTGGTGCAGGTTTAGCTGTTATTGGTGCCGGTATCGGTATCGGACAAATTGGTGGTAAAGCCGTTGAAGGTATTGCACGCCAGCCTGAAGCTGCCTCTAAAATCCAAACTAACATGATCATCGCTGCTGCCCTTGTAGAAGGTGTTGCGCTATTTGCGGTGGTTGTTGCTATGATTGGCTAAGAGAAGAAATAAAAACGGCCGGGTGCGGTTGGCGCCTGGCCTGTTTTTAAAATGTATTTGAAATCTGATTAACATTACAACATATATATTATGGAATTAGTTACCCCGGAAATAGGGTTAGTTTTTTGGACCACGATCTCCTTTCTGATCCTGTTGTTTATTCTTGGTAAATTTGCCTGGAAGCCTATTTTAGGCGCAATTACCGAGCGTGAGAATTTTATTGAAGATGCATTGCTAAAAGCAGAAGCAGCAAAAGATGAAATGTCACGTTTAACCAGCGAGAATGAGGCTTTATTAAAACAGGCCCGTGCCGAGCGTGATGTAATATTACACGAAGCTAAGAGGGTAAAAGATCAGATTATTAGCGAAGCTAAAGAAGCTGCACATACCGAAGGCGCCCGCATGATTGAGTTGGCCCGGGTTGAAATTAACAACCAAAAGGCAATTGCCATGGCAGATGTTAAGAACCAGGTAGCGTCATTATCATTAGAGATTGCTGAGAAAATATTGCGCAAGCAATTTGAAGATCAGCAAAAACAGGATGAATTAGTTAGCCAGCTTTTAAAAGAAGTGAAATTATAATAGACATGAGATATTAGAAGTGGGATGAAATGTCTCAAATCTTAAATCTAATATCTCACATCTCAAAAAAATATGTCAGAATTAACGGTAGCGTCCAGGTACGCAAAATCATTGATAGACCTTGCAGGGGAACAAAATACCCTGGATGAGATCAACAATGATATGGTATTTTTCCTGCATACCCTAAAAGCAAATTCCGAGTTGAAGGCGATTTTGGGTAATCCGATTATATCACATACTAAAAAATTAAACATTCTTACAGCTGTTTTTGAGCCGAGGGTAAATAAACTATCCATCGCGTTTTATAAACTGATGATCAACAAAGGCCGGGGCGATGTTTTATATACCACCGCACAGGAGTATATTGATCAGTATGATATTAAAAAACATATCACCAAGGCATCAATAGTATCGGCTACGCCTTTATCAGCCATTAACATGCAAAAGATAATGGCCGAAGTAAAGGCTGCTGTAGGTGGTGAAATAGATTTAGAAACTAAAACAGACCCGTCATTAATTGGTGGTTTTGTGTTAACTGTTGGCGATAAGCAGGTAGATACCAGCATTGCTGCCAGCTTGAAGAAATTGAAAAAGAACTTTGCCTCAGGCGTGGTTCAATAATTAAAAAACAACCCCAAATAAATTAAACTATGGTAGAGGTAAGACCAGATGAAGTATCGGCAATTTTGCGTCAGCAATTGGCGGGTTTCAAGTCAGAATCTGAATTAGAAGAAGTAGGTACCGTACTCCAGGTTGGAGATGGTATAGCACGTGTTTATGGATTGACAAAAGTACAATCAGGTGAGCTGGTTGAATTTGACAACGGATTACAAGGTATTGTATTGAACCTGGAAGAAGATAATGTGGGTGTGGTATTGTTAGGACAATCTGACGAGATAAAAGAGGGTAATACAGTAAAACGCAGCAACAAAATCGCATCTATTAATGTAGGTGAAGGTATGCTGGGCCGCGTAGTAGATACTTTAGGTGCGCCAATTGACGGTAAAGGGCCAATTACTGGTCAAACCTATGAAATGCCTTTAGAACGTAAAGCTCCGGGTGTTATCTACCGTCAGCCGGTTACCGAGCCATTACAAACAGGTATCAAGGCTATTGACGCGATGATCCCGATTGGCCGTGGCCAACGTGAGTTGGTTATTGGTGACCGCCAAACCGGAAAAACCGCGGTTTGTATTGATACCATCATCAATCAAAAAGAATTTTATGATGCCGGCAAACCGGTAATATGCGTGTATGTAGCTTGTGGCCAAAAAGCATCAACAGTTGCAAACATTGTACGTACGTTGGAAGAAAATGGCGCTATGCCTTATTCTATCGTTGTTGCGGCCAGCGCTTCTGACTCTGCTACCATGCAATTCTTCGCGCCGTTTGCAGGTGCTGCAATTGGCGAATACTTCCGTGACACTGGTCGCCCGGCTTTGATCATCTATGATGATTTGTCAAAACAGGCGGTTGCTTACCGTGAGGTATCTTTGTTATTACGCCGTCCACCGGGCCGTGAGGCTTATCCTGGTGACGTGTTTTATCTGCACAGCCGTTTATTAGAGCGTGCTGCTAAGATCAACCAGAATGATTCAATAGCACAAGCTATGAACGATCTGCCTGAGTCTATCCGTCATATTGTAAAAGGCGGCGGTTCATTAACCGCGTTGCCAATTATTGAAACACAGGCGGGTGACGTATCTGCATATATCCCAACTAACGTAATTTCAATTACCGACGGACAGATATTCCTGGAATCAAACTTGTTTAACGCAGGTGTACGCCCGGCTATTAACGTAGGTATCTCTGTATCACGTGTGGGTGGTAACGCGCAAATCAAATCTATGAAAAAGGTAGCAGGTACCTTAAAGCTTGACCAGGCACAATACCGTGAGCTGGAAGCTTTCTCTAAATTCGGATCAGATTTGGATGCTTCTACCAAAACCGTACTGGATAAAGGTGCACGTAACGTAGAGATTTTGAAACAAGGGCAATATTCGCCGGTAACTGTTGAAAAACAAGTGGCGGTTATTTATCTGGGTACAAAAAACCTGATGCGTAACGTACCTATCAATAAAGTGCGCGAATTTGAAAGTGAATATACAACTCAGTTAGAGCAACGCCATCCAGAAGTGCTTGCCGCTTTAAAAGCAGGTAAACTGGATGACCAGGTGACAGGCGTTTTAGAGCAAATTGCCAAAGAGTTGTCTGATAGATATAAATAGTTACGTGTGGCGTAGTTTGTGTGACCTGAACAGGCCACCGCGAACCACATCACCCGAACCTCAAAAAGAGAATGGCTAATTTAAAAGAAGTAAGAAACCGGATAGGTTCAGTAAGCTCAACGCAGCAGATAACCAAGGCCATGAAAATGGTTTCGGCAGCAAAATTGAAACGCGCTACCAACGCCGTTTTGCAATTGCGCCCGTATGCTAATAAGCTTAATGAATTATTATCCAATTTATCTGCAAGTTTAGAGGATGGTTCTTCGCCGTTTTTACAACAGCGCGAACCTAATAAGGTGTTGATAGTGGTCGTATCATCAAACCGTGGTTTGGCTGGTGCTTTCAATGCCAATGTGATTAAAACCGCTAACTTATTGATTGCCGAAAAATACAGCGAGCAGCTAAAAGCGGGTAATGTATCTATCGTTAGCATTGGTAAAAAAACTCAGGAATATTATCAGCGCCGTAAATACAACGTTATTGGTAACAATAGCGATGTATACAATAACCTTAATTTCGCTAATGTTTCATTGATAACTGAAAGCATTATAGAAGGCTATTTAAAAGGTGATTTTGACCGTGTTGAAATTGTTTATAACCATTTTAAAAATGCTGCGGTACAGTTTTTACATATTAAACAGTTATTGCCTGTACCCAAAACCGAGGTTAAAGAAGAAATAAAAAGCGCACAGGTTGATTACATACTGGAACCCTCAAAAGAGGAGATAGTTGAACAACTGATACCTAAAAATATTAAGATACAATTATACAGTGCCGTATTAGACTCTAACGCTTCTGAACATGGCGCACGTATGACTGCGATGGATAAGGCAACAGAGAATGCGGGTGACCTGTTAAAAGCGCTTAAATTAGCCTACAACCAGGCACGCCAGGCAGCCATTACTACCGAGCTTACCGAAATTGTAAGCGGCGCGGCAGCCTTATCATCAAACTGATAAACAAATCCAAATTATAAATTAAGGCTTCCCTGTATGGAAGCCTTTTTTGTTGGATTGGAATTTTGTGAGATTAATTTCAAATATTTATAGAATTTAAACAAACATTTATATTTTTGTACAAATAAATCAGCACCATGAACAATTCAGTACAAGAAGCAAATTCAGAACGCCATTACATTTTATTAGTTATATCAATAGTTATTGGTTTGGTAGGGGTATACCTTCGTTTTGCTGAGTTTCCGCATGCATCAGCAGTAGCTAACATCATACTGGCAGCGGGCGTAGTAGTATGCCTTAAAGCGGTATTTGATATTATGAAATAATCTAAGCATTAAGCATATTAAAAAGCGCCTTGATTTGTCAAGGCGCTTTTTTTATGCTCATCATACTAAAGCGTCGTTGCTGTAAAGGCTAAAGGAATCGGTACTTACTTTGGCCGGTATTTCGAATCGCTCAATATCTTTTGCGCATCATCATTGGCCAGCAGTTGAGGTAGCGTAACTTCAGGATGCTTATCCATGTATTGTTTTACAATTTGCCAGCCTGTCCAAATACCCAGTTTAGGTGCAGATTCATTTTTTTCGCCAAGACCGGGGGTGAAGGGCGCCTCGGTTAAATACTTCTGTATTTTGAGATAATCCGTTTCATACAATAAATTTTCATCTAAAAAGTAAGCCCATATATCGCCTTTAAAATCGTCGCACCATTTTAGTTGCTTGTTAGTGTAGCCAATTTTAGTAGAATCCGGCACATCCGGTAATACCCTGTCCATCATATACATGATTTTGCCGGCGTAAACCATCTTTGCCAGTAGTGATCTGTCATTATCGTTTTCAGGATAAATATTCTCACGGATAATATCTTCAGCTACACGCGGGGCAATATTGGCCGGGTTAAATCTGCGGGATAAATAATGCGGGAAACTTTCGGTAAGTGCCGGATAGAATTTAGAGTTAGCCCCCAAAAACAAATCGAGCCCTATACCAAAATAACCGTTACCTATAGATGTTTGCGCCTGGAACCCTGAAAAATAAGCATATACTTTTGTTGGTAAACGCGTGTTAGGGAAATAATACTTAATACGCCTGAAGGCATCGGTCAATTCCTCATTTTGCTTATCCATATTGCCCGGATAAACCGAATCTACCTCTTGTTTAAGATCAAGATAAGGGTGCCTGCCGTTTTCTGTTTTATTAAATACCTCTTTTAATGTATTGAAGTAGGAGGTATCATTGGTGTTCGTTCCGGGAATGATCAGTCCTAAAAAGTCTTTATAAAACGTGCCATATTTATTTTGAAGATATACGGCTTGCCGGGCCATGGGGTTTGTACGCATAGCGTCAAAATCGTGGTCAAATCTTTCAATATGTATGTCAATTGGTATATTGCTTACGTCAACTTTTTTATTGCGTGTACATGCTGTAAGTAATACACTCATCAAAAAAATTAAATAAATTTGCTTTGCTTTATACGGGGTAGCGGTCATGTTTATCCTTTAAGCAAAATTAACTATTATTTGCACTTTACCCGCAAGTTCAAAATCGTAAACTAAATTATGAAAATAGCGTTAGCCCAGCTTAACTATCACGTAGGTAATTTCGAGTCGAATACGGCTAAGATCATCGATCATATAGAAAAAGCCCGTCAAAATGGCGCCGATCTGGTAGTGTTTTCTGAACTATTCGTTTGTGGCTACCCTGCCCGTGACTTTTTAGAGTTTAAAGAATTTATAAGCCAGTGCGAGGAGGCCGCTAAAAATATCGCGGCAGCATGTACCGGTATCGCCTGTATTATTGGTTTACCTATTCCTAACCATAAAGCCGAAGGAAAGGATTTAAATAATTCGGCCTATTTTATCGAGGATGGCAAAATAAAAGCTATAGTAAACAAGGCGCTGCTGCCTAATTATGACATATTTGACGAGTACCGTTATTTTGAACCCTCAACTGAATTTAGCTGTATTGAATTTAAAGGGCACCGCATTGCTTTAACCATTTGCGAGGATTTGTGGAACGATATTGAAAACCCGCTATACGTTACCCGCCCAATGGATATATTGATCAAACAACAGCCCGATGTGATGATCAATATTGCTGCTTCGCCATTTGCTTATAATCATGATGAAGAACGTATAGCCATTTTAAAAGACAATGCCAGCCGTTATAATTTACCATTGTTTTATGTAAACCATGTTGGCGCGCAAACAGAAATTATTTTTGATGGAGGATCATTAGTATTTGATAACACCGGCAAACTGGTAGATGAGCTACCCTATTTTGAAGAAAGTTTGGCTTATTATACCTTATCAAAAGATAGTACAATTACACTTAACCAGCCATCAACCGTTAAACCACAGCGTGAAACCGATATTGAGCAGATACACCAGGCATTGATATTAGGTATCCGCGATTATTTTTCTAAATCGGGATTTAGCCGGGCTATACTGGGTTTATCGGGTGGAATTGACTCGGCAGTAGTATGCGCTTTGGCGGCAGAGGCCTTGGGGGCAGAAAATGTAATGGCCGTATTGCTGCCATCAAAATTTTCAAGTGACCACTCCTTGAAAGATGCCGAGGACCTGGTAAAGAACCTTGGCTGTAAACATGAAATTATTGCCATAAAGCATATTACCGATGCTTTTGAAGCGGCGCTCCATCCGCAGTTTAATAATTTGCCTTTTAACATAGCCGAAGAAAACATACAATCACGCAGCCGCGCAATTGTGCTGATGGCTATGTGTAATAAGTTTGGGTATATCCTGTTAAATACTTCTAATAAAAGTGAGGCAGCCGTAGGCTATGGTACGCTATATGGCGATATGTGCGGTGGTATATCCGTTATTGGCGATGTATATAAAACACAGGTTTTTGAACTGGCCCGCCATATCAACCGTAATCAAGAGATCATCCCTGAAAATTCCATTATCAAACCACCATCGGCTGAATTGAGGCCGGATCA
>DASWOZ010000085.1:0-11794 GCA_036398535.1 Mucilaginibacter sp.
GGTTGATAATAGTTTACGGCTAAAATTCCGTTCATCAAATTTAGTTTGATACACCTCTTCATAAAGCGCCTGCAATTGTGGTATAGTAAATTTTTCAGGAAGCAATTGAAATAATATAGGGTGCAAAGCCGCTTTGTAACGTAATTGCTTTTTAGCCAGTTTTACAATTTCGGCCTGGTCATGTAATAATTCGGGTATTTCAGTTAATAAAAACCATTCGGCATGATATTTACTGCTCATCTGCTTTTCATATTTATTAATATCAATAAGCGCAAAATAGGCAACAGACAATGTTTTTTCTATTGACGCCTTACCGGGACGGCCAAAAACCTGGAATTGTTCCATATAAACATTCTTCAGCCCCGTGCATTCTTCTAATACGCGCACGGCTGCGTCATCCGGGGTTTCTGAAGGCAGTATAAAACCACCCATTAAGCCCCATGTATTTTTTTCGGGAGTAGTTTCGCGCTGTATAAGTAATAATTTAACGTCCGATCCGTCAAAACCAAATATGATACAATCTGCTGCTACTAAAACCCGTGTTGCTAACGCGCCTTCCTTAATTTCGTCTACTACAGCCGGGTCTAATAAGGTAGAAGTATCACCAAGGTTAGAGGTATCACCTTCGGCTATTTTTCTTAAAATCCGCCGCATGATCTTTCCTGATCGTGTTTTTGGTAAACTGTTTACAAACTGAATTTTATCGGGCTTTGCAATCGGGCCTATAATGCGTGATACCGTCATGATAATATCTTTCCGGGTAACATCCTCACTAAAATGCTTTTCGGGGCATATTACAAAGGCATACACGCCTTGCCCCTTAATATCATGCGGGTAACCTACTACGGCTGATTCTACCACGTTACTGTGCATATTGATCGCATTCTCTACTTCAGCAGTACCAATCCGGTGTCCTGAAACATTTAACACATCATCAACCCTGCCGGTTATACGATAATAACCGTCCGCATCACGAAAACAGCCATCGCCTGTAAAGTATAGGTTATCGTATGTTGCAAAATAAGTGGTACGGCAACGTTCATGGTCGCCATAGGTTGTGCGTAACATACCCGGCCATGGGAACTTGATACATAAGTTACCGCTTACGCCGCCGCCTTCAATTTGCCTTCCATTTTCATCAACTAACACAGGCTGCACGCCAGGCAAGGGCAAAGTTACAAAACCAGCCTTGTTGGGGATGACATTGGCGATAGGGGCAATCATAAATCCACCGGTTTCCGTTTGCCACCAGGTATCTACAATAGGGCATTTACCGTGGCCTATCTTTTCATCAAACCAATGCCAGGCTTCCTCATTTAAAGGTTCGCCTACTGATCCTAACTTAGTTAAAGAACTTAGATCCTTTCCCTTTAATATAGCATCACCAAAACTCATTAATGACCGAATAACCGTTGGGGCTGTATATAAAATATTTACCTGGTGTTTATCTACTATATCCCATAAACGCCCGGCATCTGGCCAGGTTGGGATGCCCTCAAATAATAAGGTGGTAGCCCCTTGGGATAAAGGGCCATAAATCATATATGAATGCCCGGTTATCCACCCAGTATCGGCTGTACAGAAATAAACTTCGCCAGATTCACATTGAAAAGTATTGGCAAAAGTATAGCCTGTGTAAACCATATACCCCCCGCAAGTATGCACCACTCCTTTGGGTTTACCGGTTGAGCCGGACGTATATAGAATGAACAGCATATCTTCCGCATCCATTTCTTCGGCTGGATAATCGGCATTTTCGGGCGATTCTATTTTCTTAATTTCATCCTCCCACCAAACATCGCGCCCCTTCATCATTGAAACAGACCTGCGGCTGCGGGTAAGTACAATCACCTTTTTAACCGTAGGGCATTGCAGCAATGCATCATCAACTACTGATTTTAACGAAACCTCCTTGTTCCCTCTATACCCGCCATCTGCCGTAAGAACCAACTCGCATTTTGTATCCTGCACTCTATCGGCAATAGACTGAGCCGAAAAGCCACCAAAAATAACCGAGTGAATAGCACCTATTCTGGCGCATGCCAATACGGCGATGCTTAATTCAGGTACAGTAGGCATATAGATACATATCCTATCGCCTTTTTTAACACCATTGTTTTTTAAAACCAGTGCAAACTGGCAAACTTTAAAATGTAACTGTCGATAGGATAAGGTACGGCTATCCTCTGTTGGGTCATTAGGTTCCCAAATAATGGCGGGTTTATCGCCAATGGTATCCAAATGCCGGTCAAGGCAATTTTCAGTAATATTGAGTTTGGCGCCCAAAAACCATTTTACATTAGGTTCTTTAAAGTTCCACTCCAGTACTTTATCCCATTTTTTACGCCACAAAAAATTATGAGCAATCTCTTCCCAAAACAACTCAGGTTGGTCAATACTTTGCTGATAGACTTGCTGATACTGATCAAATGAGGAGATTTTCATTAGTTATGAACGGCTTAAATTATTTTGATTTGCTTTGGTAATCTTTAATATGCCCGGCCACGTCAACCATTGGTGCAATCCATATATCCTTTTCATTTTCTTTCAAAAAATGCAGTAGCTTGCTGTGCTCATTCAGGTCTACATTAATATTATGCCCACCACCAACGCCATGAAAAAGAAAAACTAATAAGGTATGCGTTTTCATGGCTTGCTTAACCAGGTCTATCATATAATCTGCAGACTTTTTATCGATCATATAACAATCAATATTACCAAGGTCTACCTTATCAATAGTTTGCATGCCTGCACCAACGCCCCTTGCCCCAACAAATTCCTTTTGTATATGCGGATAAATCAGTTCATCGCCTATTTTAAGATCTCCGCAAGGATAAGCGAATGTTCTTTTATCTTTTCCATCAATCGCTTTAAGCAATACGTTATTCATCGCTATCTCGTTCACCTCACGACTCATGGAATATTTGCTCAGATCATTATCCGGAGTAACAAAGCCACGCCCCGGCCTGCTGCCATCACAGGGATGAAACATAGCATGATTACCTAATTCGTGGCCCTCCTTAGCTACTTTGCGCCATTCATCCATCCGGGCACTAATTACCGGCGACGAACCAATTAAATAAAATGTAGCCTTTAGTTTGAGTGAATCCAAAGCCGGTACAACGTGATCCAGATCAACGGCTATAGCATCATCGTAAGTTAAAACAACAGTACATTGCTTATTTTTCCATACCTCCGCACGCTGTGCATTAGCTGTTAAAATCGCCGCAAAAAATAAAAATGAGGTAAGTATGTTTTTAATCATATTGTTTGTTTACAAAAGCCATGGTATAAAGGTTATTATGGGATAAATCAAACCATAATAACACCTTATAACCATGTAACTTTTACTAAAACTGACTATTTAACGACGCGTATTTGCGGCAACATCAGTTGTATGGCCAATATTTTTATCGGCCCATTTTAAAAACCACTTCATATTAGCCTGATCCTGGTGGCCCTGGTCATGTTGGCGCCATGCCAGTTGTCCATCTATCATCGGTGTGTTAACCGGCGGCATTCTTTCTGTCTTGTAATCATTTGATACACCCAGGTCTTTAACACCTAATAGTTTAAATACCGGGCCTGCTGCAATTGCAGCCATATAGCTACCCTGGTGGTCTAACCATTTAGCGTCGCCTTTTTCTGGTATACCATAGCTAATAAAAACTAAACGAGGCGCGCACATAGCTATTAACTCATGTGAATCCACTGGCAGGTCACCAGGATTTTTACTCCCGAATTTCGCTTCTGAGGCACCATATTTTATAAAGTTTCCGGCCATCCAGTAGTATTCACCGCCGGTTAAGCTTTCAACCGCTTCACCCCAGTTACGACGATTTAATTTTGCACCGCCCTCGCCTGATGAACCTACCAGGGCCATAGCAAATTTTGGCTCATAAGCTAAGGTTACCAACGCCGCTTTACCATAACGTGATACACCTTCAATACCTACATGTTTTGCATCTACGCTTGGCTCAGAAGCTTCTAAATAATTTAAAGCTTGCCCTGCACCCCATGCCCAGGCACGTAAAGCGCCCCAATCATCGGGTTTGCGGGGCTGGCCCTTATTAACCAAACCTATAATACCTTTGGTTAAACCCGCACCATTGTCTGCCTGTATACTTGCCGGGTTAACCGTTGCATAGCCCCAGCCATCAGCAATTAATTGCTCTGTCGATGGCGGATCATTGTTAACGCCCGCTACTCCCGGTACATCTGGTGTTGGCGGTTTTGGTGGCGGCGGCGGGGCAAAAGGATTATTGCCTGGCAAAGCTACAACAGGCTGATAAGCTGGATATTGATCTAATGCTGCTTTTACAGCAGGTTTACTATCAGCCAATAATTTTCGTAATGCTTCATTAATGGTTTCTAACGCTGCCGGATTAGGCTGTGCAGGAGCTGGCAAACGGCCAGCGCCAAACATCATTAAAACCGGAACCGGGCCTTTTGCATTGGCCGGAACAACCAACACCATATCAATATCAACATTGATCATTGGGTACGATGAATTATCAACGTGGCCAACAATGTGTTTAGCTATTACCGGGATACGGTTAATCATTTCTTTATCAGTTACCTTAACGGTCCAGGTAACAGCAGGGATATTTTTAGGCAAACGGCCGTATACTTCGCGGTCCATATCTTCTACTATTTCAGGGCGTCGCTGTTTCCACCACATCTCGGGCGTAGTTACCTTTTTCCCGTTTTTTAAAGTTAAAACATCCGGCAGGTTTGGATATGGGTTAGCTGTTGCCTCGTCATAATTAGCATGATTAGGCGCTTTCTCGTCACCGCTTGGGCCGGGGCGCAATGTTTTTACGCCTAACTGATCCATCATATTTTGATGATCCTGCTCGGCAGTAAAATTTACCGGAGGAGGATAATTTGTTTGTGCTACGGCACTTGCAGATGCCAGTAATAACACACTTAGAATTTTTCTCATCTTATCTCATTTTAAATTGGTTACTATTTATTATCGGTTTCAAATGGCGAAGCAGGCAAACCCTCTTTATTATACAGGTTAGCTCCTTCAGGATTATCGGCCCATGCATAACGAACAGATACCGGATTTGGCACAGCATCACTCCATACCACAACTTTGTCCCCATCTATTTTAGCTTTTGCCCAAACATATTTTTTATCTGCACCGGCTATAGCAAAATAATACAGATCTCCCCCACCTTTTACCATCAATCCACTGCCAACACTATTAAACGTAAGGGTAATTTTATTGCCTTCAATTTTTGATGATTGATATATCGGGCCCGAGTAAACCAGGTCCTTAGCTCCATAGGCTAAATGTTCGGCCCAAAGCGCCAAACGCTGGCCTACATCCTTTTTATCCAAAGGGTGAATATCATTCCACTCTCCTGCATCAATAGCTACTGACATGCCGGTATTAGGCACCGATAACGCCTCCAACTGACTTTGTCTTAATTGTGCCCAATCACTTTCTTCCGGAGAATAATCTACCTCCATATAATTAGGTAATTGCGCAACTAAAAACGGAATATCACCTTCGCCCCATTTATTTCGCCAATCGGCAATTAAGGCCGGTAGTAATTTTGCATACGCTTTAGCTTTGCCGCTATTCGCTTCTCCCTGGTACCATATAAATCCTTTTATACCATAATTAATAGCAGGCGCGGCCATTGGGTTATACAAGCCTGTTGGCGAGTTTTGCGCATTTACAGGGCGCGGAGCACGGCTCCCCCTTACAATAGCAGGATCAAAAGCTACACGTGGCTGCACTTGGCCTACCTGGTAGGTCCATTCGCCGCGCAGATCAATACGCTGTCCGTTAGCATTTAATGAGTAATTTTTATCAGGCACAAAACCACCTTTGCCAGCGGTATTGGTAACTTTTACAACAATAATATTTTTGCCGGGCTTTAATAATCCTGCAGGTACAGTGTATCTGCGTGGCGGGTATTGATAGGTAATATTACCTACAAACTGGCCATTCACAAAAGTTGAATCGGCATCAATGATACGGCCTACAAATAGTTTGGCGGGTACCCCTGTCATAGATGCAGGCACATCTACTTCTTTTCTGAAATAAAGTATCCCATTCAAATTTTTCACACCCTGGTCATTCCAGTAACCCGGCATCCAGAACTTATGCCAGTTTTGAGGTACATATGCAGGATCAGTCCATTTTACCGGGCCGCTTGCACCTTTATCCGGCTCAGGTACCGGGCGCTGTACGTTAGCACCGTTAGCTGAGCGCTTGTTAAAGCTGTTCATATAAGCGGTGTCTTTAAAATTTTCAATCTGGCCTAATTCATCCGGAAAGTCTTTAAATCCTTCGGCACTTATCCATGCCTCAATAGGCACACCACCTACACTTGAATTAATAATACCAATAGGTACATGATATTTTTGATAGATCTGTTTAGCAAAAAAATAAGTGGCACCGCCAATTTCTAATATACCAGGCCCAACAGCCGGTGTCCATTTACCCGGAGGCAGGTCATCATAAATTTTAGTAACATCCGCTTTTGTGGGCACAAAGAAATTTCTGATCTCGGGGAAATTATCATGCGCAACTTCGTCAGGATATTTTTCTTTTAAACGCTCCATCGGCAATACCATGTTTGATTGGCCCGAGCAAAACCAAACATCACCAATTAAAATATCAGTTAAAGTAATTTCATTATTGCCTTTAATAGTCATGGTGTAAGGCCCGCCCGCTTTCATGGCAGGTAATGTAACCAACCATTTTCCATCGGTTCCGGTAACTGTATTAGCCTTGTTTCCATTAAAAGAGATATTTATTTTCTCGCCCGCTGATGCCCAACCCCATATTTTTAATTTGACATCGCGTTGCAATACCATATGGTTACTAACCAATTGCGGAAGTTTAATAGTAGCATGTACAGAAAATGAAATAAAAAATAAAGCAAGATTTATCAATGCGATGCCGCATCTGGTATTGAATTTCATAAATGGTATTATTGGTTAATGATAACTGGATGTATAAATATATAGATACAAATCATTTTTATGCAATCGATTGTAAAAAATAATATACTGATTATCAATTTGTTAATAACTGTACTTTATACAGTAAAACAAAACAACGTCGTATTTTACATTTAACCGTTAATTGTTCATTTAAAAACAATAAAACGATTAATGGCGCCTATAAAATACAAGCCTGTCGAAGCAACAAATAATCAGTATTTGCTACTTATCATCCGTTTGAAAAGGGGAAGCAGGCAAGCCCTCTTTATTATACAGGTTGGCCCCATCCGGATTATCGGCCCATGCATAGCGAACAGACACCGGGTTTGGTACCACATCGTTCCAAACAATTATCTTATCACCGTCTATTTTAGCTTTTGCCCAAACGTATTTTTTATCAGCCCCGGCAATAGCAAAGTAATACAGATCGCCCGGACCTTTTATCATCAATCCGCTGCCAATATTGGTAAATGTGATGATCATCTTATTACCTTCAATTTTGTAAGATTGGTAAAGCGGCCCTGTATAAACTATATCCTTTTCACCATATGCTAAATGTTCCGCCCATAGCGCAAGACGGTCACCTACATCTTTTTTATCAAGGGGATGCAATTCATTCCAGTTTCCGACATCTATAGCTACAGCCATGCCGGTATTAGGGAGCGTTAATGTTTTACGGTCGCTTTCCCTCAATTCGGCCCATCCGCTTTCGGATGGCGAATAATTGGCTTCAATGTAGTTTGGCAACTGCACATATATAAACGGCAAATTACCCAGTTGCCATTTATTGCGCCAGTCTGTTATTAAGGCCGGTAATAACTGTGCGTATTCTTTAGCCCGGCCGGCGTTGCTTTCGCCCTGGTACCACAAAAATCCTTTTACAGCATAATTAACAGCCGGTGCAACCAGCGTATTATAGATGCCGGTAGGTGAACTTTGCGCCTGTATGAACGGAACCCCGGTATTTGCAGCAGGCACGCCCGCAGGTATAAGGCGTGTAATTACCTGTCCCACTTTATACTCCCAGTCGCCCCGCAGATCAATACTTTGGCCATCGGCGTTTAATGAATAATCTTTATCTGGTAAAAATCCTCCTTTACCAAAATTACTGGTCACTTTTACGACTATTAAATTTTTTCCCGGTTTTAGCAAATTGGCCGGAACCTCATAACGCCTGTTATTATAGATACTGCCTGAACCGCCAACCTGTACGCCATTAATGTAGGATACATCCGCATCAGCTATTCTTGATAAATAGAGGTGAGCAGGTTTACCGGTCATTGATGCCGGAACATCCACTTCCTTACGGAACCATACAATACCATTCAAATCTTTTACACCCTGATCATTCCAATAACCCGGCAACCAGAAATGATGCCAATGCTCAGGGACATAATCTACCGCATACCAGGGTTTCGGGCCGCTTGTTCCCAAATCCGGTTCGGGTGCCGGGCGCTGGCCAAAACCATTGCCCACGGCACGCGGCCTTGTGGCTTTATTCAAATAAGCGGTATCCTGAAAGCTCTTTACCAACTCTTCAAACTTTGGCATTCCTTTAAATCCATCAGCACTTATCCAAGGCTCTATTTGCGAGCCGTCCCAGGCCGAAGCGATCAGACCAATGGGAACATGATATTTTAAATAGATCTGCTTTGCAAAAAAATAAGATGCCGCGCTAAAGTCAAGTACGGTGGCGGGTGTGGCGGCTACCCATTTTCCCGGTGGCAGGTCATCATGCACTTTATACAAATCCGCTACGTTTTTTACATAAAAGTTTCTGATCTGCGGATAGTCTGCTTTAGCCACATCTTCCGGGTATTTTTCTTTAACCGCCTCCATCCGCAATACCATGTTAGATTGCCCGGAACAAAACCAAACATCTCCTAATAGTATATCATTTAGTTTTATTTCATTGCTTCCCTTAATGATCATGGTAAACGGCCCTCCGGCTGGCATAGCCGGTAAGTTAACCAACCACCTGCCACCGGCTCCGGTAATGGCACTTCCTTTTTTTCCGTTAAAGGCAATACTGACTTTTTCGCCAGGTGCCGCCCATCCCCAAATCTTTAATTTAGTATCACGTTGCAGTACCATATGATCGCTTACCAATTGCGGAAGTTTTACCTCCGCATGGGCATTAAAAACTGCAAAACTTACAAAAAGGGGTATAAATGTCAGGATACATTTAGCAAAGGACTTCATAATTTGGTGGAATTGGTTATCTAAACATCGGTATGTTTACCTATATATCCAAATCATTTTTCTTAATTATTAAAAATAGATAACTGTGAAAAATACAGCTATAGATCGTCCATCACACCTGTTAATTTCAATATCATCAAATAAATAAGACAATTAAGGAACACATTGTTTATGGAATAAAAAAATCTACCATTTTAATAGAATATTTTTATCTATTTATCAAAAACACTAAATTTTTATCAACAAATTAATCTATTTAATTAATTATATTCAATATTTACTAAAATATCTCTAAATTTAGCTGTTAAAAGGTTCACTATTTACATATTGAACTTCAATTTTAGTAAAATAGCTATTATAAATTGAAAAATATATCCAGAAGAAGTTTTTTAAGTAAGGGAGCAATGTTAGCAGGCGGCGCTTACCCCGCCATGATGGCTTTAGGTATGTTAAAGCCTGCACCAGCGCATGCTTTTAATTTAACCGGCAGCGGCAATGGTAAACATGTTATTATTTTAGGCGGCGGCCTTGCCGGCCTGACCAGTGCTTATGAGCTAAATAAATTAGGTTATCGTTGCACCATATTAGAAGCACGCCAGCGTGCGGGTGGCCGTTGCTGGAGCATCCGTAACGGCAGTACAAATACCGAAATTGACAAGCCCACTTTAACAGCGCATTATGATGACGGGCAATATTTTAATGCCGGCCCGTCACGTATTCCGCATCACCATCAGCTTACCTTGCATTACTGTAAAGAGCTGGGTGTACCGCTACAGGTTTATAATAATGTTAATGAAGGCGCTTATTATTTTGCCGAAGGCAAAGGTCCGCTATCCAACAAAAAGATTCCTGTTCGGGAGATTCATAATGATATTAGGGGTTATACTACCGAGTTACTGGCCAAAAGTATTGATCACTCTGCATTAGATACCGGCTTAACTAAAGAAGACGCCGAAAAAGTAATAGAATACTTAATGGCCGAAGGTGGCCTTGACCCCGATAAGCTATACAAAGCATCAGCACGCCGGGGCTATATAGAAGCGCCGGGCGCCGGTGATAAACCCGGGAAAATTGCTGACCCGCATAAACTGGCCGACATTATTCAGTCGGGCTTAATGGACCCTGATTTTTACAATGTGGCCGAATATACCTATGAGCTGCAGATGACCATGTTCCAGGCCATTGGCGGTATGGACCAAATAGCTAAATCCTTACAGGCTAAGGTTGCCCCTATGTTAAAATTGGGTGCCGAAGTAACCCACATTACCAATTTACCCGAAGGCGTAAAAATTAATTACAAAGATGCCGCGGGTACACACGAGTTACAGGGCGATCTATGTATATGCACCATTCCATTGCCCGTACTAAGCAATATCAGCAATAACTTTTCGGGCGATGTAAGCCGCGCTATTGATTACATAGGCTATATGAAAACCGGCAAAATAGGCTTGCAATTTAAACGAAGATTTTGGGAAGAAGATGATCACATCTACGGCGGCATCACTCATACTAATAATGATTTGACGCAGATATTTTACCCATCGTATGATTATCTGGGTAAAAAAGGCATTTTGATAGGCTACTATAATTTTAATGATAAAGCAGTTAGAACCGGCGATTTAAGCTACGCCGACCGGGAAAAGCTGGCACTATTGAAAGGCCGGCTTATACACCCTCAATATGATAAAGAATTTGAAAAATCATTTTCGGTAAGCTGGCATAAAACAAAATACAATTTAGGCGGATGGGCAGAGTATACTACCGAAACCCGTAAAAACCAATACCCGGTTTTATTAAAGCCGGATAAGAACGTATACTTTGCAGGCGAGCATTTAACTTATTTAAACGCGTGGATGGCAGGTGCATTTGCATCGGCACGAAGCGTGGTAACAGCTATACACGGGCGGGTTACAGAACAGCGGATAAGCTATCCGGCTGAAGCAATTAAAGGATAAATATTATAAAAATATATTACTACTCACTTTAAACTTTAAAAGATATGTCAAACTCACTTAATCGCAGAAATTGGATCAAATCCAGCGCAATGATGGCCGGGGGACTGGCCTTTCTTTCGGGAACTGCCAGCAATTTAATTGCAGCTCCACGTGCTAATAAATTAGTTTTCTCTAACGAGGATTTAATGACCGAAGGCGAATTTTTAGAGCAAGCTCCTGCCGAAATGAAGGCTAAGCTTAATGCCAATGAAAATCCATTTGGGCCGTCACCTGCTGCCAAAAAAGCCATAATGGATTCGTTAGACGAAAGCTACCGTTATCCAATGGGGGCACAACGTCAGCTTTCATCTAAAATTGCTGCGCATGAAGGCCTTACTCCACAAAACATACTGCTTAGCTCGGGTTCAACTCCTTTATTGCAGGCTTCGGCCATGTATTTTACCAAAGGTGGCAAGGATATTATAAGTGGCGATCTGTCTTACACCGATCTGCCCGGCCAGGCTACCAAATTTGGCGGCCAATGGATCAAAGTACCTATGACTGCTGATTTTAAGCTTGACCTGGATGCGATGGAAGCAAAAGTTACGCCGAATACAGGGCTGATATATATTTGCAACCCCAATAACCCAACCGCTACGCTGTTAGATAGTGAAAAGCTAAAAGCATTT
>DASWOZ010000086.1:0-1720 GCA_036398535.1 Mucilaginibacter sp.
ATGGTACATGTTTATGCGGTGGGCGGAAACGATGCACAATGGCTGTTTGTATTTGGCGCTTATACCAAAGGCGAGCCACAAACCAAATATAATTTGATACGTGATATGGCCGGTATGATAGGCCGTTTAAATAGTTCAGAATATGCGCAGCAGGGCATAGCCGGTATTAAGGATTTTGGTATTAAATATAAATCGCAAAGCATAGCGCCAATTGTTATTGGTTTGCTGAATGACATTAAAACACAACGAGAAAAACTGAATGATGCCGCATCGGCAACAGCGGCTGACAACGCGGTGAAGGCTATTAATGAGGCGAAGTAATTTAAAAACAAGAAGGGCTGCCTAACAAGCGGCCCTTCTTGTTTTAACCATTATGCTATTAGGAGCAACGAAGAAGCATAGCCTCGTACGGTACGGTATGGTATCTCGCAATTGTATCTTTAAAAATCCTTATTCAATAATTTCTCCAGTTCTGCGTAGCTGATATTCATTTTTACGCGGCCTTGTTTAGCATAAGATATTTCGCCGGTTTCTTCGGATATAATGATAGCTGTAGCTTCATTAGCTTCGGTTACGCCAATACCAGCACGATGGCGTAAGCCAAATTGCGGCGGCAGATCAGCCTTGTCAGTAAGCGGTAAAATACAACTGGCAGATTTTATTTTGTTCTCGGCAATTACTACCGCGCCGTCATGCAGTGGGCTGGTTTTTTGGAATATACTTTCAAGCAGACGTTTAGATATTTTGGCTTCTAATACCTCGCAGCTATTTTGATAAAACTGCTCATCGTAATATTTGGCAAATACAATCAAAGCGCCCGTGCGGGTTTGCTTTAGGCTTTTGCAGGCATCAATGATAGGCTTAATACGGGTATAGTTGTTCTTTTCGACCTCGGTTTTTCCAAAAAAGTAGCGCCACCAGGCTTTATTACGTTGCAACGAAGCGTTTTTACCCACCAGCAATAAAAACCGCCGTATCTCCTGCTGAAATACCACAATCACCACAATGATACCTACATTGGTAAAATAGCCAAGAATAACCGTAAGTAGGCGCATATCCAAAGATTTTACAACAAAGTACATGGCATATATTACCGCTAAACCTATAAATATATTGGCTGCTATGGTACCCCTTACCAAGCTATATAACTGGTAAATTAAAAACGCTACCAGCAATACATCCAGCACATCAAAAAAGGTGAACTTTAAAAGGCTAAAATCAAATGAATGCATTTACGAAGTTAATGAATTAGATAGGAGATATTAGATTGGGGATGTAAGATTAAGTAACACGATCATTAAAATTTACAAATCTGTATCAATTCTTTTATCTCACATCTTTTCCACATCCCTCTTAGGGAATATAAGCGAAGCGACAACGCTTACCACCAGGATGCCTAAAATTATCAGTAAAGAGTTCATTGTAGTAAGGCCTATCTTATCCACATAATTTGCGGCCAGCATTTTTAAACCTATAAAGGCTAATAAAACTGCCAATCCTATTTTAAGGAAGTGGAATTTATCAATAATATTTACCAGTAAAAAGAACATGGACCGCAGGCCCATAATAGCGAAAATGTTGGAGAAAAATACGATGTAAGGGTCCTTGGTTACAGAAAATATGGCGGGGATAGAATCAACCGCGAATATCAGATCAGTAAATTCAATGATGAGTAATACCAGGAAAAGCGGGGTGATCAGTTTTTTATGGTTGATCTTGA
>DASWOZ010000087.1:0-7670 GCA_036398535.1 Mucilaginibacter sp.
GTCCGCCGCATACTACACCTGCCAGGTACAGACCGGGCAGGTTGGTCTCCATGGTATCGGGGTTATATCGGGGGATAAATTTATCGTCGCTTAGTATCAATCCCCATTTTTTTAGCTGATCGAAGTTTGGTTTGTAGCCGGTCATTGCCATAACAAAATCGTTAGGGATGGTTACCATGCCCTCGGGGGTATCAATATCAACTTCGGTTTGGCGTATGGCTTTTAGGTTGGAGTTAAAATAGGCTTTTATGCTACCCTCTTTTATGCGGTTAATAATATCAGGCCTGACCCAATATTTAACCCGATGGCTGATCTCATCGCCGCGCACCACCAAAGTTACTTCAGCGCCTTTACGATAAGTTTCCAGAGCAACATCAATAGCCGAATTACTTGAACCTACCACCACTATTTTTTGTAGGGTGTAAAAATGCGGGTCTTTATAGTAATGCATTACCTTTGGCAGATTTTCGCCGGGGATATCCAGATTAACCGCTATATCATAAAAACCGGTGCTGATAATAATACGCTTAGCTTTATAAACAGCTTTTTTAGTAGTAACCGTATAGGCGCCATTTTCGGGCTTGATAGCGGTAACTTCTTCAAACAGATTGATGGGCAGGTTGTTAGATAATGCTACTCTGCGGTAATATTCAAGCGCATCGGCACGGTTAGGTTTGTTGTGGATGGTAACAAAAGGTACACCGCCAATTTCCAGTTTTTCTGAAGTAGAAAAGAAGGTCATGGTAGAAGGATAGTTGTAAAGCGAATTTACCAGGCACCCTTTTTCAATAATTACAAAGTTTAAACCTGCTTTTTGTGCCTTTAGGCCGCAAGCTATACCGATGGGGCCACCACCAATGATGAGTAGATCCAGCATATTACCGATTGGCAAAATTAAAAATTAAAAAAGGGTAAGCTACTTTTATCGCACCGCTACAACTCTCTACCCTTGCTGCGTTCCCACCCTGGGGGAGTTCAAGAGGAGCTGGCCGTAAAAGACTTACCCCGGGGCAAATATAGAAAAAGGTTTGTTTTTGGGTTAATAAATTGTTAAAAAAGGAGATTGATGTGCGGATGTGCAAATATGCAAATGTGCAAATGCGTGGTTGTGTGCGTGTTGGATGAATTAAAAAAATAATTTGCCATTCTTTGCTATACTCAGAATGGCAGGAGGGATGCCTAAAACAAACTAATCTGCCCATTATGCATATTAATAGTTTTTAACGGCTCACGCTTAACAGGCGGCTCAACCAAGTTCTTAGCTTCAAACGGCAGGCTGGTAAATGGCTCCCACGTAGCAAAGGTGGCAAAGGTTTCGCGTTGTAAAACGGTAAGCTCATTTACCGTAAAATTTTCAACCCAGTTAATGGCTTTAAAATGCGGCCATAGTTTGTTAAAGTCCGTTACCGGGATATTGCGGGCTATGGTAATATGCGGAACCATAAACTCCTTCATATTTAAATGCTTTTTTAAGGTTTTAAACCAAAGGGTGGTAATATGGTTAGTGCGCAGCCTGGCATAAATGGTTTTATAATCATCACCATGATTAAAGTAATCAAAACCATCAATGGTTAGCGTTATAGGTGGGAGTGTTTTTAAACCTTTATTTAAAGCCAATAAAGATGGCTCGGTCAAAAAAGCTTTTTGACGGGGCATTTTCTTTATGGAAACATGCGCAATGGAGTGCATGCTTTCATATTTGCCAATTACATTAGCGGAATATTCCTTGTGTTCTTTTACTAAATCCTTCACATGCTGGGTAGGAGATAACAGTAACATGTAATCTGCGTAGTGCTTCATTGCTTTAAAGTTTTGTGGGAAACAATAATACTAATAAAATTAGTATTATTCCAAATTAAATTTATATTTGTGCTATGGATATCAAACGCCATATTGTACATATTGATCTCGATTCTTTCTTCGTATCTGTTGAACGTAAATTTAACCCTGATCTGATTGGCAAGGCGGTGATCATCGGCGGCTTGGCAGATAGGGGCGTGGTGGCTTCTTGTAGTTATGAGGCACGCAAATATGGTGTACACTCGGCTATGCCTACCCGGCAGGCATTAAAGCTATGCCCGCATGCCATTTTAATTCGTGGCACGCATGGGCGGTATTCAGAAGCGTCACGGCAGGTCACCCAGATCATTCATGATAGTGTGCCGCTTTTTCAAAAAACATCTATCGATGAGTTTTATATTGATCTGACCGGTATGGATCGTTTTCATGATTGTTACCAGTTAGCAACTGATCTGCGGCAGCGGGTGATCAGGGAAACCGGGTTACCTATATCCTTTGGTATGGCATCAGGTAAAACGGTTGCTAAAATGGCCACTAATCAGGCTAAACCTAACGGACAGCTATTTGTAGAGCATGGTAAGGAAAAAGAATTTATGGCGCCTTTATCTATCCGTAAAATACCTATGCTGGGCGAGAAGACCTGTCAGAAGCTCTACCAGTTCGGTATTGAAAAAATTGGCGACCTGCAAAAGTGTGATCTGCGATTTTTGGAAACCGTTTTTGGTAAGTCGGGCCGCTATATTTGGGAAAAGGCCAATGCAATTGATGACAGCGAGATCGTACCACATAGCGACCGTAAATCTATCTCAAGCGAAACCACTTTTGATGTAGATGTAACCGACCAGAAAACACTGGAAACCGTATTGGTATCTATGACCGAGGAACTGGCTGCTAAACTTCGAAAAGAAAACAAAGTAGCCGGATGCCTCGCTATTAAAATACGCTATGCTAATTTTGAAACGCATACCCAACAAGAAAAAATAGCACTTACCGCCGCCGAACATATACTCATCCCCGGTATCAAAAATTTACTCAAAAAAGCTTGGAATGAACACCGGCCAATCCGCTTAATAGGTGTAAAGCTAAGCCAATTATGCACAGGCAGCTATCAGATTAACCTGTTTGAAGATAACGAAGAACGCATTAAGCTTTACCAGGCTATGGATAAGATCAACTTTAAATTTGGTGATAAAACTGTTTGCCGTGCCGCGGGTATGGCTATTGGTGCAAGAAATTTTAATCCGTTTCATAAAGGATGATAAAGTCACTTTGAATCTCCCCTTCCGAGGAGATCTTAAGATTTTTGCAAGATAGATTGTGTTGCTTGCAATTATAATTTCAAGTTTTATATTTGCATCAACCAAACGGTTAAACTAAATGGTTGAACACGCAAATACCACAGAAAATCAAATATTTGAAGCAGCATTGAAAGTCTTTCATAAAAAAGGACTTACAGGGGCGCGTATGCAGGAAATTGCAGATGAAGCAGGAATTAACAAATCCATGCTTCATTATTATTTCAGGAGCAAAGAGCAGCTTTTTGGACAGGTGTTTTTACAGTCTTTTAAAAAGTTTATGGGCTCGGTATTGCCCTTGTTAAATGAGCAAAATACCTGGGAAGAAAAGATACCATTAGTTATTGAGCATTATGCGCAGGTGTTACAAAATAACCCGGACCTGCCGCTTTTTGTGATCAATGAACTGCGTCAAAACAGTGAAGGCTTTCAATCCTTTATAAAGGATGGCCCGCTGTTAAATACGGTTTTTATGGCACAGCTTAAAGAGGCCATGCAAAATAAAACAATAAGGCAGGTGCACCCTATGCAGATATGGATAACCCTAACATCCGGAATAATTTTTCCTTTTATTGCCGAACCAATGCTCAAGATGACCATTAATATACAGGATACCAGTTGGGCGCATTTTATGGATGATCGTAAAAAAATAATGGCAGATATGGTAATTAAATATTTAAAAGATTTTTAAAATGAGGTTAATACGTGTTTTAATTATTGTATTTGTTATAGCTCATTTAAAGGCTAATGCCCAAACGGATACCATAAGCATAAATTCATTAGCCGAAGTTTTTAATGCCGCTATTAAACACAACCCTACACAAGCCGTATACCAGTTACAAATACGCCAGGCACAGTATAATTATAAAGCGGCCAAAGGTTTTATCTATCCAAATGCCTCTGCGAGTTTTAGTGGTACAGATAATTTGCATCTGGCGGTAACGCCAATTCCGGGTATACTAATAGGGCAGCCCGGTACCACATTTTACGCGCAATTCGGTAAAAAATATGCCTACAATACAGGCATAACTTTAGGACAGGATCTGGTAGACTGGCAATCTATTTACCAGGCAGAAATCGCTAAAAGCAACATCAGGTTGAACGAAGTACAGCAGGATTCCTATATCCAAAGTTTAAAAGAACAAGTTGCGCGGTTGTATTTTTCGGTGCTGATTGCTAAAGCCTCTCTAAATATTTCTAAATTGGATAGTATATATGCAGATAGTTTATTAAATCTATCTAAACAACGTTTGCAACAGGGGGTAACCGATGCTATTTCTGCAAACCAGGCAGCTATTAATTATAATAATGTATTACAAAACAAGGCGCAAAGCAAACAGCTTTATGAGCAGGGAATTGAAAATTTAAAAATACTGTTAGGCGAAAAGCCGGATAATGAGTTGATGCTTTCTGAAAATATAGAGTTGGATTTGTTAACTGCGGATGAGCTGACAAAATTAGGAACCGACAGAAGTCTGGAAGTATATGAACAGCAAATACAATTGGCCGATGTTCAGCGAAAATCACAACGATCATCTGCCTATCCAAAGCTTTCGGCCAGTGCGTTTTTTGGTGGCCAGCAGTTTAGAGATAACTTTGGTTTATCATTAAATAATAATGCTTTTTCAGGTTATCGTTATATCGGTCTAAACCTGTCGGTGCCCATATTTACAGGGTTTACAAACAGTAATAAATATCAAAGCGCTGTTATACAAAAAGAGATAGCCCAGGTACAATATGACAATGCTTTAAAACAAAGCCAGATCAATGACCGGTTATTGATCAAAAATATCACCAATTATGCTGATGCGGTTAAAGCATCGGGCAAGAGCTTTAAATTATACGGTGCTAACTTGCAGTTAAATAAACAAAAATATCAGGAGGGTATTCTTGCCATGGACGCTTACCTGCGTACGTTCCAGGATTATTTGACGGCTGAAAATGCCTATTTAAATAACCTTTCTCAATTATTATCAACCCGGGCAACCCTATTATCAAGGCAATGATCATGAAACATTATCCATTATATTTAATGCTTATCCTGTTGGTAATTGCAGGTTGCAAAAATCAAAACGAAATAAAGCCGCAGCGAAAAGATATTGTTGACGCTGTTTTTGGCAGCGGCCATGTGGAGAACCGTGATCAGTATGCAGTTACGGCTAACACCGATGGTTATTTAAAAGCAGCTTATGTTGCCGAGGGCGATACCATAAAAGAAGGGCAAAAGCTATTCAGGTTAACCAATGATGTGCAGCAAACACAGGTAGTTAATGCTTTAACCAATTTACAATACGCTAAAAGTAATATTCAGCCGCGGGCACCACAGATAGAACAATTAAAAACACAGATTACTCAAGCACAGGATAAATTGGCGGTAGACTCATTGAACTATGCCCGCTATAAGCGTTTGGTAAAAACGCAGGCGGTATCAAACAGCGATTTTGAAAATGTGCAGCTCCAATATCAATCATCGGTATCCAGCTTAAAGGTACTGCAACATAACCTGGCCGATTTGCAGCGCCAGTTAAATTTAAGTGTTGAAAATGCAAAAGCGCAATACAATATACAACAAGAAAATAATAACTATTACAATATTACCGGCAGGGCAAACGGCTTGGTTTTAAGCGTGGCCAAAAAAACAGGCGATTATGTAAAGAAAGGCGATGTAATAGCGCAGGTAGGTGCCGGTAAACCCGTTATCAAGCTATATATTGCCGAGGATGATATTCAAAGGGTAAGGGTAGGGCAATTAACATTGATCTCTTTAAACAGCAGTAAGGATCAGGTATTAAAGGCTTATATCAGTAAAATATATCCTTCATTTGATACCAATGAACAGGCATTTATAGTAGAAGCTACATTAAAAGACCAAGCTAATGATTTGAAAAACGGGACGCAGTTACAATGTAATATCATTATACAGGAGAAGAAGAATGTATTGGTAGTGCCAACCTACAGCCTGATAAACGGTGATTATATAATGCTGAAAGATCATAAAGAAAAGATACCTGTAAAAACAGGTATCCGTACCCTGGAGTGGACAGAGGTTTTAAGCGGTATCACAGAAAATGATGTACTGGTAATACCTAAACAAAATAATTAGTGGATGCTATCAACCAATTATAGAATCGCGCTTGTTCACTTAACCTCAAAGGTTAAGCAAACCATTGTTGCCGTATTGGGGGTAACATTTGGTATATCCATGTACGTGTTTATGAACAGTTTTATGAGTGGGGTAAACGATACGCAAACCACACTGGCCTTTACTTCGCTTTCACATATCCGTATTTATAATGATGGCCCGGTTGATAATACTAATCTGGTAAAAAAGGTTTACGGTGGCAGCGTTTTGGCCAACGTCAGAAACGCCCGTGTGATACAATATACCGAAGGTATTAAAAACACAGCCGAAATATTAAACCTGGTAAAAAAGCAACCTGAAGTAACCGGTGTAGCTCCGCAGGTAAATATTAACGTGTTTTTCAGGAATGGTGGTAATAGGGTAAATGGCACGCTATCGGGTGTGGATGTAGCCAACGAGAATAAGTTGTTTGGTATTTCCACGTATATGGTATCCGGTAATTGGGATCAATTGCAATACCGCCCCGATGGTATTATTATAGGCTATGATCTGGCTAAAGACCTGAGTGTGAATATTAATGATAATATTAATATTCTAACTCCCGATGCGGTGAGCCGTAATTATAAAATCATTGGTATATTTCAAACTAATGTTAAAAACGTTGATAAGACCAAAGCCTATTTAAATATTAACTCAGCCCGGCAATTAATGGCAAAGAATGAAGATTATGTAACTGATTTGCAGGTTAATATTGATGATTTTGAAGAAACAGCGCCGGTAGTGGCACGTTTGGCACCCGTTATTCCCTATAAAGTAGAAAGCTGGCAAATGTCAAACCAGCAATTAGAAGCGGGGTCTGAGTTGCGTGATATTGTAGCACAGGCGGTATCCTTTACTATTTTGTTGGTAGCAGGTTTTGGTATTTACAATATTTTAAACATGACCATTAATGAAAAGATACGGGAGATAGCCATATTAAAGGCCATGGGCTTTTCAAGCGGCGATGTTACTAATATCTTTTTAACACAGGCTATGGTGATAGGGGTGATAGGGGGTATTATAGGTATGCTATTAGGTTTTGTGGTATCAGATATTGTTGCTCATATTCCGTTTAAAATAGGCGGGCTTAATTACCTGCCCATGGCTTTTAATTTTAAGGATTATGCACTGGCATTTGCTTTTGGCCTGGTTACCACTTTTATAGCCGGATATCTGCCTGCGCGTAAAGCATCAAAAATAGATCCGGTTGATATTATAAGAGGATAGTTATGCAAAAAGACATCGCCCTTAAAGCAAATAAAATTGTTAAATTTTTTCATGAGCCCGAAGAATTTCAGGCGCTGAAAGAGGTAAGCTTTGAAGTGCATAGGGGAGAGTTTTTATCACTTACCGGTAAATCGGGTTCGGGTAAATCAACGCTGTTGTACATATTATCCACTATGGATACAGATTATAACGGCGAGTTAATAATTAATGGAGAAAAATTGACCGGG
>DASWOZ010000088.1:0-3561 GCA_036398535.1 Mucilaginibacter sp.
TAGCCTTTGCTTGTTTAGTGTTCACTACTTCCATCAAAATTTCCTCGTTGGCTTCACGGATTTTTTTTACGGATTTAAAATATTTGAGCAACTTTTCGGCAGTGGTTTTACCTATACCTTCAATCAGTTCCAGTTCGGTAACTAATGTGCCTTTGTCCCGTTTTTTACGGTGAAAGGTAATACCAAAACGATGAGCCTCGTCCCTTAATTGCTGAATAACTTTTAATGTTTCTGATCTTTTATCTAAGTATAAAGGATACTGGTCGCCGGGATAATATAGTTCTTCCAGGCGTTTGGCTATACCAATTACCGTAACCTGCTTATCTATACCCAATAGCTTTAAACTTTTCATGGCGGATGATAGCTGGCCCTTGCCGCCGTCAATTACAATTAATTGAGGCAAGCCGGTATCTTCATCCAACACCCGGCGATAGCGCCTTAATACCGCTTCTTCCATAGTCGCAAAATCATCAGGCCCCTCCACTGTTTTTACGTTAAAATGCCGGTAATCTTTTTTAGATGGTTTGCCATCCTTAAAAACAACAATGGCCGAAACCGGGTATTTGCCCTGAAAATTAGAATTATCAAAACACTCAATATGTCGCGGCAGTTGGTTCATGCGCAAATCTTTCATCATTTGCGTAAGCAGGCGCTCGGTCCGTATTTCCGGATTTAACTTTTCATACTGATCAATTCTTTCTTTTTTAAAGAAGCGTACATTCTTTTCCGAAAGGTCAAGTAATTTCCTTTTTTCACCCAATTTGGGAACGGTAAATTTTATAGTGCTGTCATCTACGTCAATTTTAAAAGGTACTATAATCTCTTTAGATTCGCTGTTGTAACGGCTTCTAAATTCAGATATAGCAAGGGTCAGCAATTCTTCATCGCTTTCATCCAGCCGCTTTTTAAGCTCAATGGTTTGTGTTTGAATGATGGTGCCATTCATTACCTTTAAAAAGTTTACAAAAGCATATTTCTCTTCGGATGCGATACTGAAAACATCCACATCCGTAATGGATGAATTAACCACGGTTGATTTGCTCTGGTAGTTTTCCAGCAGGTCAAATTTGCGTTTTAAACGGTGGGCATGCTCATAGTTTAAATTGGTAATGGCATTATCCATTTCGGTTTTCATTTTGCGTAGTACCGCGCCAATTTTGCCATTTAAAATATCCTTTATTTCTTCAATGCTATTATTGTAGTCATCCTCCGTTTGGTAGTTTTGACACGGCCCTTTGCAGTTGCCCAGTTGATACTCTAAACATACCCTGAACTTACCAGCCTCAATATTGGGCCTGGTCAATGCAAGGTTGCATGTTCTTAGCGGATAGGTTTCTTTGATCAAACCTAAAATGGCATGCATCATGCTCACGGAGGCATAAGGCCCCAGATATTTTGAACCATCCTTTACAATGCGCCTTGTCCAGAAGATGCGGGGGAATTTTTCATTTTTAATAATGATCCAGGGATAGGTTTTATCATCCTTCAGCATCACGTTATAACGTGGCTGATGCTTTTTGATCAGGCTGTTTTCCAGCAACCAGGCATCAATTTCGGTATCAACAATGGTGAAAGTAATCGCGCGGATTTTAGATACCAAAACCCTGGTCTTGGCATTAACATTGGTATCTTTATTAAAGTAGGAGGTAACCCGGTTACGCAGATCTTTTGCCTTACCTATATAGATGAGTTCTTTCTCCTCATTCCAGTACTGGTATACGCCGGGTTTATGAGGTATGTTTTTTAATGCACTTCTATAATCGAATTTCTCCATTTTGTTATACAAAACCAATCACCCTGAGTCATTGATGACATATTTTAAATTATTGATTATCAATAGATTTTTCATTCTGAGCAATAGCGAAGAATCTTGTAAAATTGACAGGTAGCCAATGAAATACGACGACTTGGTGCGCGTATAAGATTCTTCGCTATCGCTCAGAATGACAGCCATTTATTTAATCCCTGCTAAAAACTCAATTTTTTTTCGACCGGATTGGTGCCCTTTTGCTGCTGCCCATAAGCGTTGCAATCCAGAATTATATCTAACGGTTTTTTAGGTGGCGCAAAACCGGCATCCTTTTTTATACCTAATGCCGGGTCGGCATAAACTTTTTTCATGTACAACGCAAAAATAGGGAGGGCAGAGTTGGAGCCCTCGCCCATACGGGTAGTACGGAAATGAAAATCGCGGTTTTCGCAGCCTGTCCATATGCCGGTAACCAGCTGGGGTACCATGCCAATAAACCAGCCGTCAGAGTTTTCCTGACTTGTTCCCGTTTTCCCGGCAATAGGATTGGTGAAATTATATTTCCAGCGTAACCGGTTACCGGTTGCCCCCGGCATGTCAACCACACTTTTTAGCATATCGGTCATCACGTAAGCCGTTTGCTCGCTAATGGCGGGTTTGGTTACTGGCGCAGGATTATTATATATTATATTCCCATTTTTATCTTCAATGCGTAACAGGTAAGTAGGTTCTACCCATACCCCATGATTGGCAAATACAGAGTAGGCTCCTGTCATATCAAATACGGTTGCATCAAAAACACCAAGGCATATAGAAGGATATGGCGGGACATTAGTGGTAATACCCATCCTTTTAATTAATTCCACAACAGGTTCCGGCTTTATCTCATTCATAATATAGGCAGTTACCCAGTTTTGTGAATGTGCCAAGGCTGTCCTTAAATCTACAAGTCCCGGTATGGTTTCTAACGGTGACGAACGCGGCGTCCAGTCATCGCCATATCCGGTAATCGTTATAGGCACGTTAGGAACCTGCAGGCATGGAGAATAACCGTTACTGATAGCTGTCGCGAAGGTGAATGATTTGGCCGTTGAGCCTACCTGCCTTGCACCCCTTATTACCTGGTCATATTTAAAATGTTCAAAATTAATACCGCCCACCCATGCTTTGATATAACCTGTTGTGGGGTCCATACTCATTAACGAGTTACGCAACAGCATTTTACTATATACAATAGAATCAATAGGTTTCATCACTGTATCAATATCGCCCCGCCAGGTAAACAGGTTTACAGTATCCGGTGTGTAAAAATTCTCTTTTATTTCCTCATCAGACTTTCCTTGGGCTTTTAACTCCGCATATCGCTGTGAACCGGTCATCCCGGCCCGAATCAAATAATCGTAATTTTTGATTTTTTCCGAAAGTTTAGCACCTTTCCATTCCGTATTAAACTGATTTTGCAGATCGCGCATGTATTCTTTTTGCGCTTCTTCTGCATACGCCTGCATCCTTGAGTCGATGGTGGTGTAAATTTTTAAACCATCCCTGTAAAGATCGTAGGGAGTTACACCATCCGGTTTCAATATACCACGGTCAGCTAATAATTTTTTCACCCTGGCATATAGCTCTTGCCTGAAATAAGGTGCAAGCCCTTCATTATGATCAACCGGGTGAAAATCAATACCCAAGGGCCTGGCTTGGTTTTCTTTTGCTTGCCCGTCAGTTAAATAGCCTTCAGATGCCATGCGCCCCAATACAAAATTACGTTCCTGAAGCGCCCTTGCCGGGTGCCTGATAGGCGAGTAATAGGA
>DASWOZ010000089.1:0-6317 GCA_036398535.1 Mucilaginibacter sp.
ACGCAGCAAACTTTGGGAAGTGGCCAAAGCCTTACAAGAAGGGTTAAAAGAACGTGGCTTTGATATTGGTGTTACCAATACGATGGTTACCCCTGTATTTTTGAAAGGTGACTTGTACGAAGCCACTACGCTTACCCGCGATTTGCGCGAGAATTATGGTATATTTTGCTCAATTGTGATTTATCCGGTAATTCCGAAAGGATTAATATTATTGCGTTTAATACCTACCGCAGCCCACACTTTGCAAGATGTGGAACATACCCTGTATGCTTACAGCGAAATGGGCGAAAAATTAAAAGCCGGCTATTATAAAGAAAATAAAATGGCCGTTATTTAGAAAAACAACTGATCTATTATTAATAGAAAGCTCTTCGGGAAACCGGAGGGCTTTTTTTGTGAAAATTAACCGCTTTATTATTGCATATGATTTTTGGTGTACTTATTATGTAGATTTAATATATAAGTTGCAGATTTTAAATTAAGTAATTAGCAATATATAATATGATATTAAGTATTAAATCAATAAATTATTGCAGATTGTCAGTTATTTGCTATCAGCTTATTATTTCTGCAATATTAAATAACTTAATTAGTGAAATAATAATAAATTTAAACGCTACTAAGGGCTTAAAATGTGGAAAAAAACCACTTTTAAGGCACTATTTTTATCCGATAAATGTTTTTTTTTCAACAAAAACATTTTAGATTAGCTTTTATAAAACAAAAACCTCAAAAATTTTAAAGGAGTAATTAAATGAAAAAATTCACTGAAGTAAAAAACCTGATCGCATCGCTGGAAGCGGATGCCGACAAGTTTTACAACAAGGGTAACAGTGCAGCCGGTACCCGTGTTCGTAAAGGGATGCAAGACCTTAAAAACCTGGCCCAATCTATCCGTTTAGAGGTTCAAGAGTCTAAAAACAAAGCCACTAAATAAGGGTAGTTTTGCTTCTGTTAAAAACCCGGCTGCACGCAGCAGGGTTTTTTTACTGTACTATTTTTTGGGTTGCTGTAATGATTTGCCCCGAAGCATAATCACTAACCTGTACTAATGGCAAACGTACCGTATTGCCGCAAATACCCAAGTGTTTCAACGCGGTTTTAACACCTGCAGGGCTGCCTTCAATAAACATTAACCGGGTAAAATCAATCAGTTCATAATGACCCTTTTGCGCGCCTTTGAAATCGCCGTTAAGACAAAGGCGTATCATATCTGACAGTTGGCGGGGCAGTGCATTGCCAATAACAGAAATAACGCCAACTGCACCTAACGCAATCATTGGGAAAGCAACCGGATCATCACCTGATATTAATAAAAAGTCTTCCGGCTTATCCCTCATGATCTGGTTAAACTGGTCAAAATTGCCAGAGGCTTCTTTAATACCAATAATATTTTTAAAATCTTTAGCTAAACGTATCGTAGTATCGGCAGTTATATTGCTGCAGGTACGGCCGGGTACATTATATAAAATAATGGGCAAAGCAGAAGCTTGGGCAATAGCTTTATAATGCTGGTAAATACCCTCCTGCGAAGGCTTGTTATAAGATGGGCTTGCCGATAGGATGGCATCATAACCAGTTGTGTCAAACTGTTTTATTTGCTCAACCACTTCGTGGGTGTTATTACCGCCAATGCCTGCAACCAGGCCAACGCGACTCTGCACTACCTCGGCAGTATAGGCCCAAACCTTTTTCTTTTCTTCACTACTTAACGTAACGCTTTCGCCGGTTGTGCCTAAAGATACCAGGTACTCCACGCCGCCATCAATTAAATAGTTCACCAGGGTTTTAAGTCCGTCGTAATCTACTTGGCCATTCTCATGAAAAGGAGTTACCAAAGCTACCCCTGTCCCGTAAAATTTGTTCATGTTTATAATTAAAGGCTGCTAATATAGGGATTTTTTGTTTTTTGTGGAGATAGATTGGGATGATAGTTTGGAGGTTAACTAATCATTGGTAAATCCGTTTGGCTTCGTTTATCTACTTTAGCTTAGCTGGTAATAATTGCCTGTGAGGACACAGGCGATGGGTGAAGTATACCACGGCGTTCGCACTTACATGGTACGAACGCCCCCTGAATTGGCTATAATTTTTTGATTAAGATAAACTAAAAGGCTACCCCTAATCGTAATGCCGAATTTATATTGCTGCCGCTGTTATATGATTTACCATACATGAGCCTGAAATTGAGGTATTGCACACCAAAGCCAAGTTCCGTATAATTTTTAAGATTTGGTGTTGACAGGTAATTCACATCGACTATTTCCTGTAGCTTGAGCTTACGTATAAATGGTATTTTATTGAGGATAAAGCCGGAGAAATTATGTTCAAAATGGCCCTCAAAATATTGGGTATAAGTGCTAAACCGGTAATAATCCAGTAACAAATAACGTGAGATACCCGCCTGATAAAAAAATACTTCATTACCACCAAATTGCTTATAATCCGGAAAATACAATTGATCGGCATTAATGAACTTGCCTATGCCTAAATAAAACGAGGTTTTACCGTACATGCCCATAGGAATATTGGATTTACTTATATCGGCACTTACCAGATCATAATTTACGTCAGAACCTAACATGCTTTTAATGCCTTTGGTATAGCTAAAACCAATAGTGGGATAAGGCGATGGCAGGTAGCGCCTGCCGTTTGGATAGGTTTCATACTTGTCACTAAAATCATAAGTGGTACGGAACATAAATTTAAACGACTGATTTTCGGGAAACAGAGATACATCCTGCGCCGGTACTAATGGGTTATTGGATGTATACTGGTGCCCCCGCGGCGATAGCAGGCTGTACGATGAAGTGTTTGGCAGCCACTTACGGTTTGCCCATTCTATACCCGCGCTGGCTTGCCAGCCCCCGGTTATGCGGCCCGCGATGGAGAAATTAGCGAAATCCTTTTGGTATAGCTTTTCAAGATTCTGCCTGTTTAATAAACTATAGGCTGAATTTAAAAAAGGAGAAACAGGTGCAAGATTATTCAGGTCAACCACATCAGATCCGCCGCTTATGTTTAACCGGAAAGTTTTTAACGGCAGGGTAGCGCTCACACTACCGTTTAACAGGTGATCTGAAAATCCGTAGCGCACTTTTGCGCCCAGTCGCAAGTAACGATTGGTTGCCGTATCAATTTGTTTGGTAAAGGTAGCGCCGTAATTTATGGCAAATCCCTCTACGGTATTAAATAGCAATGAGTTAAGTAAACCATCAAAATGGTAATATTCTTTTTCGTAACGGTTGCGGATGTCAATACCACCCAGCAGCAGGTTTCCCGGTTTAAACTTATTATTCGCCCGGTCAAGCGAATCCATGTATTCTTTTGATTCCCGCCTTTGCGCCAGCTTATCTTTTTTAATATAATCCGCTTTTTCTTCTTCGGTAAGTGGTATGGGCCTTTCTGTATTCCAGTAAGCAGCATCTTTTTTATTTACCTGTTTGGTCATCCGTAATACCTCGGCAAAGTCTTTTTTATTAAATACCGGGTTAAGGTCATAGTTTTTATATATCGAAATAAAGTACCCGCCAAATTTGAACCCCAAAAAGCTGCCCGCAAATTCAAGTTTAATAGATGAGGTCATCCATGCCTTGTTACTTACCGGGAAAAATTGCTGATTAACCTTTACGGTATCAACAAAATTGATATTTGCTTTTTTGGTGATATACAGGTTTAGTCCGTATATGCGCCAGCTATCTTTCAATATATAGATAATACCTTCAAAGCAAGGGTCGTAAGCGCGCCTTGGTGTAACCTGTATTTTATAAATGGTTTCGCCGTTCTCTGTGCTTTCGCCAATCAACTGGTATTTATAATAAAGCATGGCATCATCTGCAATGGGCGATACCAATGGGCGATTACTCAATCCCTGCCAGTTTTGTAAGTTCTCGTAAAAATTAACAGCCATGTCTGTCACCCGGTTAAAGCTAAAGGCCTGGTTCCTGCCGGACACTTTTGAAGATATCATCTCTTCATGAACACGATTAGGATATTGATAACTATATTTTGATTCAGATTCGGATAAATAAATAATGCCTTTTCTGTTGGAGTCGAGTCCTATCTCGCGACCTAACTTATCAATATCACGGCCCATAAATTTCTTAGGTGCCCCCAATAGTTTTTGTAACCCCTTAATATAAACATCGCAGGTATAAGCTTTAACCTCGCTTAAATACGTTTTGCGTTTTTTTATGGCCTTGCGGATTATACCATAAGCCGGATCTTCGCCGGTAGCGCGTATGGTAACATCCTTTAACTGGTAATTTTCTGTGGTTAGGTTTACGTTAATTACCTGGTTGGTTTTTATCTCTAGCTTACGGCTTTCCTGCTTATATCCAACGGCTTTATATAATACTTCATATTGCCCGGGTTTAAGCTGCAAGGTATACTCGCCCTCGCTATTGGCAGATGTGCCCGTTGTTGTATTTTTTACATAGATGGTAGCAAAAGGAACGGGGTTGGCCTGTTCGTCTTTTATTTTACCGGTTATAGTAAGCTGGGCATAGGCGTTTGCACCAAACAGAATAGTAAATAACAGTGATAAAGCTAATTTCATATAGCATTAGGGGTTTACCGCTAATATGAGATTTTAATTTATAAAACAGGTTGGTACAGCTTGTTAATTATTGTTAAAGCTTACCATAGATGGATTAATCCACTCAGCATAAATAATATATAGGTTAATTTATTAACCCCATCAATTCCTCATCGCTAATGATAGGGATGTTTAGCTTATTGGCTTTTTCTAATTTAGCCGGGCCCATGTTATCACCGGCAACCAGGTAATTAAGCTTGGCAGATATGCTGCTTAATAGCTTGCCGCCGTTTTGCTCAATAATATCCTTTAGCTCATCTCTTGATTTTTCAAATGTGCCGGATATAATGAAGGTTTTTCCGGATAGTTTTTCACTATGCAGCAACACTTCTTTTTCTTCGGTAACAAATTGAAGGCCTTGTGCCTTTAGCTGTTCAATCTCTTCCAGATGTTTTGGGTTGCTGAAATATTTAATCAGGCTATGTGCTATGCGTTCGCCTATTTCTTCGGCTACCACCAGTTCTTCAAACGGGGCGGCAATCAGGTTATCAATATTTTTAAAATGGATAGTTAGTTTTTTAGCTACCGTTTCGCCAATGTAGCGGATACCTAAGCCAAACAGCACCTTTTCAAAAGGCATTTGTTTTGATTTTTCAATGCCATCCAGCATATTATTGATGGATTTTTCGCCAAAACGTTCCATCTTTTTTAGCTCATCAATATGGTTAGGTAATTTATAAATATCGCTGATATGGCGAATAAAACCCCGCTGGTATAAGGTTTCGATGGTTTCATCGCCCAGGCCATCAATATCCATGGCTTTGCGGCCAATAAAGTGCTGCATTTTGCCTACTATCTGCGGTGGGCAGCCTTCGTCATTAGGGCAATAAAAAGCAGCTTCACCTTCCTGCCGTTCTAACAAGGTATTGCAGGCAGGGCAATGGGTTATATAATCAATTGCAGGTGCCGATGGGTCACGTTTATCTAAATTTACATTAATGATCTTCGGGATGATCTCGCCGCCTTTTTCTACAAATACCCAATCATGCTCATGTAAGTCTAAGCGCAGCATTTCGTTGGCATTGTGTAATGTAGCCCGTTTTACGGTGGTACCGGCCAACAATACCGGTTTTAAATTGGCTACGGGAGTAACCGCACCGGTGCGGCCAACCTGGTAGCTAACACTCAGCAATTCGGTTTGTACACGCTCGGCTTTGAACTTATAGGATATGGCCCAGCGGGGAGATTTGGCCGTAAAGCCCAATTCTTGTTGCTGGTTAAAGTCATTTACTTTGAGTACAATGCCATCAATATCATAGCTAAGGTCAAACCGTTTTTTATCCCATAAGGCTATAAATGCAAATACATCATCAATTGTGTTACAAAGCCGGCTGTGTTCATTTGTATGGAACCCCCAGCTTTTTACGGCCTGCAGGCTCTCCCAATGAGTTTTATACAATGGTTTATCAGTGTATAAAAAATACAAAAAGCAATCCAGCGGGCCCTTAGCTACTTCGGCCGAATCCTGCATTTTAACAGTGCCCGAAGCAAAATTACGCGGATTGGCATAAGGTGGTTCGCCGTTTTCTATCCGTTCATTATTTAAGCGTTCAAATGCTTTTAGGTGCATAAATACCTCCCCACGGATCTCAAAATGATCCGGGTAATTGCCTTCTTTTAAACGCTTAGGTACAGTGTTAATCGTTTTTATGTTAGTAGTTACATCGTCGCCCTGTACACCATCGCCGCGGGTAACGGCTCTTATTAGTTTACCATCCTG
>DASWOZ010000090.1:0-3823 GCA_036398535.1 Mucilaginibacter sp.
CACACAAGATTCTTCGCTATGCTACCCATGACAGACCTATTCTAACCCCATGTCATTGCGAAACAAGGGCAATGCGGGAAACCTGCGTGGTTGAAGCCATCTCATCGCTGATAGATAGCGGGTTAGACTGTCGAAGACGAGATTGCCACGCTATCGCTCGCAATGACATAGTTTTTATTTTAGTCATTTTCAATCTCCCACCATATCATTGCGAAACAAGGGCAATGCGGAGGAGTGTGCGGTTGAAGCAATCTCGTCGATGATAGATAGCGGGCCAGCCTGCCGGGGACGAGATTGCCACGCTACGCTCGCAAGGACATAGTTTTTGTTTTAATCATGCCCATTCATTCATCCCAATCTCCCGCCATGTCATTGCGAAACAAGGGCAATGCGGAGGAGTGTGCGGTTGAAGCAATCTCGTCGATGATAGATAGCGGACCAGCCTATCGAAGACTAGATTGCCACGCTACGCTCGCAATGACATATTTTTTGATTTAATCATTTTCAATATTCCTCCCCAACATGTCATTGCGAAACTTTATCACTACCCATGACCTATTTTTACCTAATTGACTATCAATAGTCTTGTCATTTATTTAATAACTATGTCTTTTCCTCCTCAAAATCCCACGGGATTTGGTCACTCAGAATGACAGGGTATATGAGTAGACAAGTAGACTTAATTTTTAAACTTCGATTTCAGGGTAGGTGTTGGTAGCTATCTGGGGCATAAGGTAGAAATGCAAAATATTACGCCTCTGAACGATATTTATGTAAGTTTGCAGAATAATCATGAGCGACGATAAAATATATATAAAGAATAAAAAAGCTTATTTTGAATACACTATACTGGATAAATACGTAGCCGGTATAAAATTGCTGGGTACCGAAATTAAGTCTATCCGCGAGAGTAAAGCAAATATTAATGATGCTTTCTGCACCTTCATCGGTGGTAATTTATATGTGCGTAACCTGCATATCTCTGAATATTCGTTCGGCTCGTTCTATAACCACGAGGCTAAACGCGACAGGGTTTTACTGCTCAATAAAAAAGAATTAAAGAAATTACTTACCCGCGGAGAAGAAAAAGTGTTAACCATTGTACCTCTTGCCCTGTTTATCAGCGAGCGTGGTTTTGCCAAACTGGAGATAGGCCTGGCTCAGGGTAAAAAGTCATTCGATAAACGCGAAACTTTAAAAGAGCGCGATACGAAGATTGAAATGGATAGAGTAATGAAGAGGTAAAAAATATCGGATTTCGGATGTTAAATTTCGGATTTCTTTTTACCACGCTTTCTCCCCCACCAGCGGCACAAACCTGAAAGTATCTAATACATGTTTTTCATAATCATGCTCACCTACCTTTAGCACGGTGACCATTTTTTGCGAAGATTCATCGCCAACAGGTATAACTAATATACCGCCAATATTTAGCTGACCCAATAATACATCGGGCACGGTAGGTGCACCCGCGGTAACAATGATCTTATCATAAGGAGCGCGATCAGCAATTCCTTTTGAGCCATCGCCTAAAAAGAATTTGGGTTTATAGCCCATATGCGGCAAAACCTGTATGGTACGCTCATACAGCTTTTCCTGCCGTTCAATGGTATATACTTTAGCGCCAAGTTCAAGCAAAATACATGTCTGATAGCCACATCCGGTACCTATTTCTAATACCTTGTCGCCTTTTTTAATATGTAATAGTTGGGTTTGATAGGCAACGGTGTAAGGCTGTGATATGGTTTGGCCCGCACCAATCGGAAACGCAATATCTTTATAAGCCTGATTCCAAAAAGTTTCGTCAAAGAAAAAATGCCGCGGAACCTTACCGATAGCTTTTAATACCGCTTCATCTTCTATCCCTTTTCCTTTTAACAGGTCAACCAGTTTTTTACGCGCACCTTGCTCGCGGTAATTATCAATATACTTATATGCCATTAGTAACGCTAAGTTATTTATAAAAGCATTTTTATTAAACAATAATTATTCACATTAGGATGGCATATTCATATATCACTTTTATATTGCCTGATGTATAGGCAATTAAACCAAATGAGGGGTACACGGTAACTAACAGATAATTTAACTTGCCTTGCACATAGGCTGATGTAATACCGGGAAATTAACCGAATTGGCGATAAAGCAATATTTGTTAGCCTCATGATGTAATTCATTTGCTTTGGCTATCATAGATGCATCACTTACCAACACATTTGGATGTAGTGTAACTTGGGTAAAATGCCCGCTGCCGTTTGTGGTTTCAATCATTGTTCCGATTGCGTGGTCTGTATAATCAACAACTATTACGCCGGCTTCAGCACATAAATGCAAATACCAAAGCATATGACATGAGGAAAGCGATGCAAGAAATAATTCTTCGGGATTATACCGGCTGGGGTCACCGCGAAAAGAAGGATCGGAAGATGCTGGGATAGTGGGCTTTCCGTCGACACTTATTTCATGGGTTCTGTTAAAATCTTTATAGGAACTTGTACCTGTACCTAAATTCCCTGTCCACGTGATAGTAGCTTTATATTGATGATCTTTCATACGCTTTAATAAGGATCAACATCCGGCTGTATGATGCTGCCCTTGCTTAATTTTGTGGTTTGAAACTGTGTAATTACATCACGTATAGTAGCTTTTACTTTATTGATGGAAATACCGTCTTTTTCAAATTTGAGCATGATGGATTTAATATAATAGTTGCGAATGCGGCTGATCAATGGTGACTCGGGGCCTATTACCCTATCGCCAAAATGTTTGCGCAACTCATTAGCCAAATATATGGCCTGGTTATTTACGATGTCTGAGTTTTTGTGTTTAATATCCAGGTTGATGATGCGGTAAAATGGCGGATACTTAAAACTTTTTCGCTCCTCCATCTCTGTAAAGTACAGGTCGTGATAATTATTTTCAATTACCTGCTTAATAACCCGGTGACCGGGATCATAAGTTTGTATCACTACCTTTCCTTGCTTGCCGCGTCGCCCTGCCCTGCCGCTTACCTGCGCCAACATCTGGTAGCTACGTTCATTGGCCCGGTAATCAGGAAATTTCAATAGGCTGTCGGCGTTGATAATACCAATAACTGTCACTTCGGCAAAATCGAGTCCTTTGGCAACCATTTGGGTACCTACCAATACATCTATTTTTTTCTCCTCCAGGTCATTCAATATATTTTGCAGCGAATTACGGGATCGGGTGGTATCCAGATCCATACGAGCTATGCGGGCATCGGGCAATAATATGGTCAATTCATCTTCTACTTTTTCGGTTCCGAAACCTTTATATTCTAAGTGGGTTGATCCGCAGGCCGGGCAGATGGATGGGGTATCTTCCTTGTAACCGCAATAATGGCAATGCAGCTTACCAGTATTTTTATGATAGGTAAGGCTCACATCGCAATTAATACATTTAGGCGTATAAGCACATATCTTACATAATAAAACCGGGGCATAGCCCCGCCTGTTCTGAAACAGAATAACCTGCTCCTTATTGGCAAGCGCCTGCTGCATATCCTGCATCAACACACTGGTAAAATGCGATTGGATCAGCTTTTTTTTGGTTTCTTCGGCAATACTTACTACCTCAATTTTTGGCAGTTCCACACCTCCGTATCGCTCGGTAAGCTCTGCTAAGCCATACTTATGCGTGCGGGCATTAAAATAGCTTTCAAATGATGGCGTAGCCGAGCCTAACAACACTTTCCCCTGTTGCCTGTTAGCTAAAAATATGGCCGCGTCGCGGGCGTTGTAACGCGGTGCAGGGTCAAATTGTTTGTAAGATGTTTCGTGCTCCTCATCAACAATGATCAATC
>DASWOZ010000091.1:0-8742 GCA_036398535.1 Mucilaginibacter sp.
AAGGCTTTGCCATATTTTTTGTGTATGAGGGCGAAACGAGTCGACAATAGCGTATACTGATTGGTCAAGGCTCATTGCTATTTTGCGATGCTTATTAAAAAAACGGAGTAATTGCAACAGTGAAGTGTTTTCGTTTACTATCTCGGTCATGTATGCGCTTGTGTAAGGTGTTTTATCTTCCTGCCACGATTTAATGCGATAGCCATTTGGAGAAATTGTATGTATTCTGTCTTGAAAATCCCTTTGTTTAATTCCGATTATAGTGTCAATTGCTGTTAAGCCTGCACCGATGATTAAAATATCTCCCTGCGTATTTATATTTTCTACACATGATTTATTCCATGGATTGGCAAAATAATATTTACTTTTTAGCATTGACCTGGTTATTCCGTTAGGAATACCTGGGTTAGCGTTTCCAGTCGCCAATATTGCAACATCCGCAACCAGAATGCGGCCTTCACGTAAACTTATATGTAACAAACCATTGTCTTTAGTTATGTCATCAGCATAATCGTTAACTATATTAATGGTTTTATTACTGTCAATTTTATTAATCGCATGTTCCCACAAATGGGATAAATAATTACCATACTCCTGCCTTGTTGAAAACGCTGATGATAAGTTGTTCTCCTCTGCATAATGTGGATTCTCATTTTTTAACCATTTTACATAATGATCTGGTTGATCCGGAAACGCACTCATTTTGCCATTTGGCACATTTAAAAGCAGGCTTAGCGTATGCGGATTATAGGCCACACCTTTAACTAATGGATAACCTTTATTAATAATATATAGTTGAGCTTTAAGCTTACCATAATTCATAAGATGAATTGCGGTGAGTATTCCGCAAAAACCTCCGCCAATAACAGCAATAGTTACAGGCAGATTATCTTTTTTAATGATTTGATCCATATGGAAATAAAACGTTATTTTGCTAATTTATCCATATCTAATACTAAAACCATATAATAATTGCCCTCTTTTTTATATTAAATAAATGTCTTAATTCCTTGTTTTTCAAACCTTATATAACTTTATCCCGTTTTATTGTAGGACTATATAAAAGTATATGGCTGTTGAAAATAAATGTACTACAAAATTATATAGAGAAGGTGCATGGGGCTATAATTATTAAAGCAAAGTTAGGTGTCACATACTCTACTTAATACAGATGATAAGAAACCGGATATAGTTACATGGCCAAATTTTGGCCGGGGCGTGGGTCCTCGGGTAGAATTTCCATTTCGGGGTACTCAATATAATCGGCATACCATTGTATAGCTCCTACAACGTCTAACGCGTCTTCGGCACGTATATCAATAGTTTCAAAAGCATATAACTTGCCATTAGCATAACCAAATAATTGTATTTCATTAGGATTGGGGCTAAAGCGCTCTTTATCCAGACAAAAAACTTTTATCTTCAAACCAGTATCCCTTGAGTGGATTACATCTCTGCAAGGGTTGTTAGGATCAGTGGCTAATAAGTATATATTGTAGTCCATAAATTTGTAACAACACTAAGGGTTTATAGTTTTATAATGTTATTAAAATCAAAAGAATAGCATGCAGCTATATTGCCTTTAGTTATCAATATTAATAATAGCTAAAGCTTTCATTTTTATGTACTTATCCGTGTAAATTTATTCTCATAACGAGAAGTATTTCTACAAGCAAGACCGGCGTATCAGTCGGGTTGCTTATAATTTTATATGAATGTTAATAATAATTAAATGGCATTCATTTTGAATGAATATTTACAGATCCTTCTCAAGGGATTGTTTTTCATAGGTAGATGTAAGGTCGAAGCACTGCGAGAGTATTTCGACCTTTTTTTGTAGGTCTACAAAAAAGTTATCAACATTTTAGTTTGTCGGGTATTTGCCTATTGGTTAATTGTTCTTAATATCGTTATATATGTGTTGTTTAATATTGTATATATCATATAAAACGCATAAAAAAATAGCCTTGTTTTAAGTGGCTGTATTTGGTAATTAACAATGGTATTATTGGTTAAAAAAACGCACATTTTTTTAGATAAAAATTAGATTATCAATGGTATAGCATATATATTTGGTACTTATTATATTATCGGATTAACCAATCGTTCTTTATGATAAATAATGAATCAGTTAATTAAAAAAGAGGAGGCCAAAAGTCTCCTCTTTTCCTTTAACCGAAATGGTGATTTCCCACGATCATTCATCAATTAAACTAAACATCAAAGGCTATTTAGTGTTATCAAAATAAAACATTAGCCATGATTGATCCACAAGATACTACCCCGGCCGAAAAAGACGGCAAATATGAATTTAAGCTTTTTTATTCGGAGCGGGAAGTTAACTGCAAGGTAGAAAAGGAGCAAAACATATTACATGTTAATATAGATGAAAATATAAATGCCGACCTGCAAATAAATGCCAATGGTACCCTGTCACAAACAGGTGGAACCAAGTTGCCGGACTCAAGTATTGAATTTATAAAAAAACAAATTTTGGGTACAGAAGTATAAAAGGCTCGCTATTGATCAACCTAATACTTCTTCCAATATTTCGTGCGATCGGATGAGGCCAAAGCCTTCAACATGCAAGGCGTAATATTCCAGGAGCTTGTTTAACAGGTAACGCCGCTCGTCATTACTGAATTTTATAGAAGCAATGGCTTCAAAACCGCAATTTAAAAGGCGGTTAAAATTTTGTGTATGCGGTGGCGACAGGTATAAAACGCTATCCGGTTTGTATTTACTAAAAATGCCGTTTTTCAGATCAAAATAGTCGGCATCATTTATTAAATAAGTATCCGGGTAAAAACCAAGATAGCGGCTTAGCCGTACCAAAAACAGCAGGTGAAAATTTGCAAGGCCTGCATTTTGATGGTCAAGCCACTCAATAGCGTTAAATAAAAAATCAAACAGGTTCTCATCTGCCGATTGCTGTCTTACTGCTTTGTATAATATTTCATTTAAAAAAATAGCGAGGCTGCTTTTGATCACATCGTACGGAATACTCTGTAATACCGGCGCGTTTTTCAATTCGGCTATACGTTGTACGTTGCCGGTATTTTTATGATAAACCACCAGGTCAAGTAAATGTAATGGTTGCAGCATATTGCGCCCAATTTTGGCCTTCGGCTTTTTTACGCCGTTGATAATATAAGATTGCAGGCCAAACTTTTCGGTAAAAATTTGCACAATAACGCTGGTTTCGCCGTAGTCGGTAGTTTTAAAAACAATGCCCCGGGTTTTATGCAGCATGTTGTATAAGTAATAATAATTTGGGTAAAAAAATGATAACGCCAGTAATAAGTGCAAACACTGCGGCAATTAGTACAGCCCCGGCACTAACATCTTTAACGTGCCCGGCCAGTTCATTATATCCCGGCGAAACCAGGTCGGTTAAAAATTCAATAGCAGTATTTAGCAGTTCGGTAATTAAAACCAGCGCTATACCTAAAATAACCCATTGCCACTCGTTAGTTGAAATATGCAGGGCATAACCCATAAACGAGGCCAATAGCGTTGCCACCAGATGCACCCTAAAGTTTAGCTGGGTAACTGCAGCATACTTTAACCCTTTAAATGCATAACCAAAGCCGCGGATGATTTTTTTCATTTGTGGTTGAATGACGGTATATTGCATCAAATTTAATCAATCAACATCAAACCTTGTTGTCATTTCGAACGATAGTAAAAAATCCCTCGACTGCCTGCATAGTCCGCATACACCGCGTATAAGATTTCTCGTTAACACTCGAAATGACATGAACTAAACACCTATGGATTTAAAGCTCAATAACAAAGTAGCTATCGTACTGGCTGCCAGTAAAGGATTAGGCAAAGCAATAGCCACCACATTATCTGCCGAAGGTGCGAAAGTAATTATTGGCTCGCGTGACCAGGTTGAACTGGATAAAACCGCTGCCGAAATAAAGCAACTCACCGGAAATGAAATTGTGGCTATTGCTATTGATGTATCTAAAGGCGAAGAAATAGAAGCTTTCATCAAAAAAGCTGGGGAAGTATTTGGCCGGATAGATATTTTATTAAACAATGCCGGTGGCCCGCTATTTGATAAGTTTGAAAATTTTGATGATACCCAATGGCAAAAAGCCTTTGAACTAAACCTGCTTAGCATGGCGCGTACCAGCAAACAGGTATTGCCTTACATGAAAAAGGCTGGCGGCGGGCGCATTATTAATATTATAAGCGGCTCGGTAAAATCGGTATTGGCTAACTCGGTATTGTCAACCAGTATGCGGATGGGAGTGGTAGGGATGGCTAAAATGATGGCCGATGAATTTGGCCCTTATAACATTACCGTAAATAACGTAGCGCCGGGGTTAATATTGACCGATCGTATTAAGCATACCTTGCCAAATGATGTTGACCCGGATAAAGCAATGCAGGAAAGAGCGAAAAGTATACCGTTAAGGCGGATAGGCCAACCAGAAGAACTGGCGGCATTGGTAGCATTTTTAGCATCAGAGCAAGCGTCCTATATTTCAGGTACCACCATACAAGTTGACGGCGGCGCCAGCAGAGCTATTTTTTAATACGCTGAAGCTGTGGTTTCAGCCTCTTGTTTAAGTTGCCAACACTTAAAATGTATAGTGGGAATAATAAGCCAAACGCAAGGCTACTCCATTTTTCAATTGAACTGTTAGGTGTAAATGTGCTTACTACAAATAATGCGGTTCCCAATACAATGAAAACCAAGGCATTCATCAAATTATTTTTCATAATAGCAATGTACAAATCATTTTGTTCCTTTTTTATACTCAAGTAAAATTTTTACAATACTTATACTTCCGGCAATTAATAAACCAACTGCACCGCCCTGCATTAAATCTTTCCATTTAGAATGATAAAGCGCCGGGATAGCCATAGCGGCCGAAAAGAGGATTACGCCAAGCAATATAAGTAATACTGTGCGTCTTACTTTAATTTTCATTGGGGCAATATATACTTTTAAGGTTAAATTTCCGTACTTTTGCAACCTCTAAAATTTGAGGTGAGGTATAGTAATGTACAAGGAATATAAACAGTTAAACCTATCGCAAACAGGCAAAGATGTGCTTGATTTTTGGCAGAAGAACAACATCTTCGAAAAAAGCATCAGCAGCAGGCCGGCAAACAACCCTTATACTTTTTATGAAGGGCCGCCAAGTGCCAATGGTATGCCCGGTATTCACCACGTAATGGCTCGTGCCATAAAGGATATTTTTTGCCGTTACAAAACACTAAAAGGCTACCGTGTTCAGCGTAAAGGCGGGTGGGATACACACGGTTTGCCTATTGAACTGGCAGTTGAAAAAGCCTTAGGGATCACCAAAGACGATATTGGTAAAAAAATAACCGTTAAAGAATATAATGATGCCTGCCGCAAAGAGGTAATGCGCTATACCGATGTTTGGAATGACCTGACCGAAAAGATGGGTTATTGGGTTGACCTGGAAGACCCATACATCACTTATAAAAACGAATACATTGAAACCCTTTGGTGGATACTAAAGGAACTATATAATAAAGACCTTTTGTACAAAGGTTATACCGTGCAACCTTATTCGCCAAAATCAGGTACCGGCCTAAGCTCGCACGAGCTGAACCAGCCGGGTACTTATAAAATGGTGAAGGATACTTCAATTACCGGGCAGTTTAAAGTAAAACGGGATAAAGATTCTGAATTTTTATTTGCAGGTGCTGATACTGATGTATACATTTTAGCGTGGACAACCACACCGTGGACCCTACCCGCCAATTGTGCATTAGCCGTTGGCGAAAAGATAGATTATGTAAAAATCCGCACGTTTAATCCTTATACTTATGAGCCGGTTACCGTTGTTTTAGCTAAGGCGTTGGTTGGTAAATATTTTAAGGCCGAAGGTGAAAATGCATCGTTAACCGATTATACCGGCGGCGATAAAATTATCCCTTATGCAATAAAAGACGAATTTAAAGGCACCTCGCTTTTAGGGTTACATTATGAGCAGTTAATGCCGTATGTAATTAATGATGATCTGAAAAAAAATGCCTTCCGTGTTATCCCTGCTGATTTTGTGACTACCGATGATGGTACCGGCATTGTACATACCGCATCTGTTTTTGGTGCGGATGACTTTAGGGCATGTAAAGAAAACAATGTGCCATCTGTAATGGTGAAGGACGAAGCAGGCAAAGACGTTCCGCTGGTTAACAAACAGGGACGCTTTGTAGATGAGGTAACCGATTTTGCGGGCCGTTATGTTAAAGAAGAATATTACAGCAAGGAAGAGCGCGAAGAAGAAGGTTTTAAACCAACTGACGTGCTGATTTCTATCAAGTTAAAAACAGAGAATAAAGCGTTCGACGTAAAAAAATATGAGCACAGTTACCCGCATTCCTGGCGTAGCGACGAGCCAATTTTATATTACCCGTTAGATAGTTGGTTTATCCGTACCACTGCGGTGAAAGATAAATTGGTAGCGCTTAATAAAACCATTAACTGGAAACCCGAATCAACCGGCACAGGTCGTTTTGGTAACTGGCTGGAAAATCTGGTGGACTGGAACCTTTCGCGTTCGCGCTTTTGGGGTACGCCGTTACCAATCTGGCGCGAGGAGAATGGTACAGAAGAAAAATGTATTGGTTCAATTGCCGATTTGAATACGGAAATAGAAAAATCAATTGCAGCAGGTTTAATGCCCGCAGGCTTTACCATCGATGATCTGCACCGCCCATATGTGGACGATGTAATATTAACTTCATCCAAGGGCAATCGTATGGTGCGTGAGCCTGATTTGATTGATGTCTGGTTTGATAGTGGTGCTATGCCTTATGCGCAATGGCATTTCCCGTTTGAAAACAAAGAAGAGTTTGCCAATGCCTATCCTGCAGATTTTATTGCTGAAGGTGTTGACCAAACCCGTGGCTGGTTCTTTACCCTGCATGCTATAGCCGTAATGCTAAGCGAATGCAGTGACGAAGTAAAAGCTGTAAACGCAAAAGTGGGCAATCCGGGTATCGCTTTTAAAAATGTGATCTCTAACGGTTTGGTGCTGGATAAAAACGGTAACAAAATGTCTAAACGCCTGGGCAATGGTGTTGATCCGTTTGATATAATTGAGCGTTATGGCTCTGATGCGGCCCGTTGGTACATGATCAGCAATGCTGCGCCGTGGGATAATTTGAAATTCAATGAAGAAGGGATAGACGAAGTTCGCCGTAAATTTTTTGGCACGTTATACAATACTTACAGTTTTTTTGTGCTGTATGCCAATATTGATAAATTTAACTACAGCGAGCCGGAAGTTGAATTAACCCAGCGCCCGGAAATTGACCAATGGATCATTTCCCTGCTTAATACGTTAAGTAAGGACGTTGACGCTTTTTATGCCGATTTTGAACCAACCAAAGCTGCACGCGCTATACAGGATTTTGTGGACGAGCAGTTTAGCAACTGGTACATCCGCTTAAGCCGCCGCCGTTTTTGGCGGTCTGATAACTCGGAGGATAAGCTTTCGGCCTACCAAACGCTTTATACTTGTTTGGTAACTATTGCTAAGTTGATGTCGCCAATAGCGCCGTTTTTTGCTGATCGTTTATATAATGACCTGAACGCGGTTACCAATAAAGAGGCTTTTGAATCGGTACACTTAGCTGATTATCCGGCTTATCATACCGATTTGGTAAATAAACCGTTGGAAGAGCGTATGCAAATGGCGCAGGATATATCGTCACTGGTATTATCGCTGCGTAAAAAGGTAAGTATTAACGTACGCCAGCCGTTAAGTAAAATATTGCTGCCCATACTGGATAAGAATTTTAAGAATCAGGTAGAGCAAATTAAGGACCTGGTATTATCTGAAACCAATATCAAAGACATTGAATATATTACCGACGCTGCAGGCTTTATCAAAAAGAAGGTAAAACCAAACTTTAAAGCTTTAGGTGCAAAAGTTGGTAAGGACATGAAAGCCGTGGCCGAAGAAATTGCCAATTTTAACCAGAATGATATTACCAAACTGGAAACGGAAGGCAGTATTCAATTACCTATAACCCACCACACAATACTCGTTACCGATGTAGAAATTATCGCCGAAGACGTTCCTGGATGGCAGGTTGCAAACTTGGGAAAACTAACCGTGGCTTTGGATGTTACGATAACCAACGAATTAAAACAGGAGGGAATATCGCGCGAATTGATAAACAGAATACAGAATTTAAGAAAGACCAAAGGGTTTGAGGTTACAGATAAAATAAACGTTAAGGTAAGTAACCAGTCATTTTTAGCCGATGCCGTGAATAATAATTTATCCTATATTTGCGCCGAAATTTTAGCTGATAACCTATTGTTGGATAATGATTTAATTGAAGGTGAAGCCACCGTCATTGATGAAAATGAAGTATTTATTGTTATAAGTAAAATATAAATGAAAGTAGAAAACGAAAAAACCAGGTATGGTGATGCAGAATTAAAAGAATTTAAAGATCTGCTGTTAGATAAATTGAAAAGTGCGAAGGAAGAATTAAATGCATTAGCTACCTCATTAAGCTCGCCAAATGCGAACGGTACAGATGATACTGCAGGTACTTATAAAACACTGGAAGATGGGTCGGCTACGCTGGAGAAGGAACAAATAAATCAACTGGCTGCACGCCAAAAAAAGTTCATTGAACAATTAGAAGCTGCGTTGGTGCGTATAGAAAACAAAACTTATGGTATTTGCCGCGAAACTGGTAAATTAATACCTAAAGAGCGTTTACGTG
>DASWOZ010000092.1:0-9915 GCA_036398535.1 Mucilaginibacter sp.
TTTTTTGCCCGAGAATTTTTGATGCTGGCTCAAATCAAAATCGGTACGGCTATGTATGCCCTCTACTTCTTTAAATCCAAAAGGAAAGTCATATTCAATATCAACAGCCGCATTGGCATAATGGGCCAGCTTTACATGATCATGGTAGCGGTATTTGGCTTCGTCTGTGCCTAAAGCCAGGTGCCATTGCAGGCGGGCTTCTTTCCATTTTTTAAACCATTCCATTTCGGTGCCGGGGCGTACAAAAAATTGCATTTCCATTTGTTCAAATTCACGCATGCGAATAATGAACTGGCGTGCAATCACTTCATTACGAAAAGCCTTGCCAATTTGCGCGATACCAAACGGGATTTTCATCCTGCCTGATTTTTGCACATTTAAATAATTTACAAATATACCCTGCGCGGTTTCGGGGCGCAGGTAAATGGTATCCGCGTCATCAGCCACGGCGCCCATTTGGGTGCTGAACATCAGGTTAAACTGGCGTACTTCTGTCCAGTTGCGGGTGCCACTTACCGGGCAGGCTATTTCGTGCTCAATTATAATTTCTCTTAAACGCGGAAGATTCTCGGCAGTTAAAGCAGCATCCAGGTCTGCCTGTAGCTGTTCTGCTTTGGCGGTTTTGCCATCTTTAATATAGCGCTCAATTTTATCTTCAATCAACTGGTCAGCACGATAGCGTTTGTTTGAGTCCTTATTATCAATCATCGGGTCGCTAAAACCATCAACGTGGCCGCTTGCTTTCCATATTTTGGGATGCATAAATATGGCCGAATCAATACCTACAATATTTTCATGCATTTGTACCATCGCTTTCCACCAGTAGGTTTTGATATTGTTTTTTAATTCAGAACCAAACTGGCCATAATCATAAACAGCGCTTAAGCCATCATAAATTTCACTGGAAGGAAAAACAAAGCCATATTCTTTGGCGTGTGCGATAACATTTTTAAAAAGTTCGTCGGTATTCTTGCTCATAATGGGGCAAAGATATTAACTTACTTTTGTCACAACGGAATTTTTTGAATTAATAGAATTTGTAAAGAAAAGATAGGCCGGTCAAACCATATCGCTCTACGTCAATCTGATGATAAATGTTGTTCCGGTATTTACCTCGCTTTTAATGGTGATAGATCCACCAAGTGCTTCAACCTGGTTGCGGGTAATAAAAAGCCCCACACCTTTTGAATTTGAATTTTGATGGAAGGTTTTATAAAGGCCAAAAACGTCCTTGCCATATTTATCCAGGTCAATACCTATCCCATTATCTTCAAAAACCAAATAGGCATGGTTGTTTTCCAGGTAGGTATGGCAATTAATAACAAGGGGCCTGCCCGGGTAACTATATTTTAGGGCGTTTGTTAATAAATTTTGGAATATACTTTCCAGGTAAGCCGGGATATATTCAATTTGAGCACATGATGTAAAGTCATATTCAATCCGGGTAGCTGTTTCTGTAATGGTAGGTTCTAAGGCCGCTATGGTATTTTTAAACAGTAATTCAAAATTAACGGTTTTCTTTTCGCTAATCGTTTCCACCTGAATTTTAACTATTTCGTTTAATTCATTTATAGTTTTGCCTAAGCTGTTACTTACTGTTTTTATATGGCTGAATAGTTCTTCTGCTTCTGTTGCAGATTCGGCTTTTTCATATAATTCAATCATCGAATCTAAGTTACCCGTATGTGTGCGCAGGTTATGAGAAACCATGTACGCGAAGTTTTTAAGCCGGTTGTTTTGATCTTCTAATAAAGTGATGGTTTTTTGTTGTAGTACATGTTCATGCGTAACCCGCCTGAAAATGCCTCTTATATTTTGAACCTTTCCGTAAGCATCAATAACCGGTATGCCTTTAAAGTTTACATTGATCACCTTATTTTTGGCAGTGATAATGGCTGCCTGTAAATCAAACGGATTGCTTAAGCGGACAGCATTATCAATTGCATTAATGATAGCTGATTTATATGCATGCTCAAAAAAAGAAACAAATTCATCAAATGTTATTTTTTTGTTGCCACGTACCTCCAACAGTTCATAAGTTTCTGCAGGCAGCATTATTTCCATATTGGCAACGTTAATTTGCCAGCTATGTATTTTGGCTAATTGTATGGCATAGTTATAGGCTAACTCGGTTTGTGCGGTTTTTAACTCAATTTGTTTATAGCGGTGAATATTAATTAGTGTACCATAAAGTTTTGGTGTGGTTTTATCATCATTTTTTTGGAACGTGTTTTCAAACCATTGATAGCCGTGTAATTTGGTTAAAAGCCTTATTTGTACAGGCGATGGATGATATAATAACCTTTTCCTGTCATCATGGTAAAGCAAATGGTCAAAAAAAAAGCGGTAAGAGCATTCTATTTCACCGGGTTGATAACCCAGTATAGCATAAAATCCCGCAGACCATATAACCTCCTGCGTATTCGTATTATATTCCCATACAGCGATGGTTGGTGAATTTATCAAATTGTATTTCTTTGTAAGCATGCTATTTCCGTTAAACAGGAATAGCACATTGTCAAATATTAAATGAACGTAGTTAAAGCACTTGTTTGCTTACTACGTAAGTGAAAAATAAATTAATTGTATACTAATTATTTGCGGTAAATATAGGAAAGGAAATATTTGCGTAATCTATTCATTAGGGTTAATTGCCTAACTTTCACTATTATTAACTATAGTATAAATGTTGTCCTTTTAAAAGTAACCATTAAGAAACTTTAGCAAATCAGTATGAATTTTATGTTGTTATCACCCGTGTGGTTTATGCTTTTTAAGCAGATGATAATTTGTAATAGCTACTTTGATGCATCGCATCTAAAATACCTTACTTTTGAATCAACCGTTTGTAATTAAAACTATATCATGATCAAAGCATTTTTAATTTTTATTGCGCTGCCGTTTTTAGTTAAGGCACAATCAGATACAGGTAAGCATTCTCCGGTACGTACGCTTACCTACCAGCAATATCAAGATTATTTAAAGGGCGAAGGTGTTGATGATATGGGTATGGTTGCCGTAATTAATCATTATCCTATGCCGGATAAAGTGCTTAAACTAAAAAAAGAGCTGGACCTTAGCCCTATACAAATCAAAAAGATCAATGATATTAATGCCTATATGCACAAGCGCAGGTTGCAAACGGGCGGCTCAATTATCCAGAATGAACGAACATTAGACAGCCTTTTCCGTTATCATAAAATAGACGACGGCACATTGATCTTTTACGCCAACCGCCATGGGTTATACCAGGGAGAGTTAAAAAACGCCATTTTGCAAGCCTGTGTAGCTACCGAAAAAGAGCTGACACCTGCGCAAATAAAGCTGTTTGAAACCTTGCAAAAATCGAATTGACAATATGCCGTTTGATTTATTTAATTTAGCGCCCTCATTAAGCAGATATGAAGATTACGTTTGATTTTGAAAAGCCATTGGCAGATTTGTTGCAGCAGATTGAAAAAGTGAAGCAGGTTGAAGACAAAAACAAGTTAGATATGTCTGCAACATTGGCCGAGCTGGAAAACAGGTTTGAGGCTACCAAGCAAGAAATATATGCCAACCTTACCGGCTGGCAAAAAGTACAAATATCTCGTCACCCGGAAAGACCCTACACCTTACAGTATTTAGAGCTAATGTGTGATGATTTTATAGAGCTGCATGGCGATAGGACCGTTGGCGATGATAAGGCCATTATAGGCGGCTTCGGCAGCATTAATGGGCAAACAGTTATGTTCATTGGCCACCAAAAAGGGAAAAATACCAAAGAGCGCCAGTACCGTAATTTTGGTATGGCTAACCCAGAAGGCTACCGCAAAGCTTTAAGGCTAATGAAAATGGCCGAGAAATTTAACAAACCGGTTATTACCTTAATAGATACACCCGGAGCATTCCCCGGCCTGGAAGCTGAAGAACGCGGACAAGGCGAAGCCATAGCCCGTAACCTGCTGGAAATGTCTGTATTAAAAGTTCCGGTTATTTGTGTGGTTATTGGCGAAGGTGCCTCGGGCGGAGCGCTGGGTATAGGGATTGGCGACAGGGTATTAATGCTGGATAACTCTTGGTATTCGGTTATTTCGCCCGAGAACTGCTCGACCATTTTATTTAAAACCTGGGAACAAAAAGAAAGGGCAGCAGAAATGCTGAAGCTTACCTCGACAGAAATGTTGAAGAACAAGCTGATAGATGGGGTAATTAAAGAACCGCTTGGCGGCGCCCATCAAGACCCGGTAGCCATGGCTGCTATCTTAAAAAAACAATTACTAAAAGAACTTAAAACCCTGAAGGAAAAAGATATTGATGAGCTGGTTACCGAGCGCATTAATAAGTTTTGTTCAATGGGCGTAGTGATAGAAGATTAAATCACCCATCATGTCATTGCGAAACAAGGGCATTCCAATATCATCCATCATGTCATTGCGAAACAAGGGCAATGCGGGGGATGTGCGGTTGAAGCAATCCCCTCGCTGACAGATAGCGGGCCAGCCTGTCGGGGATGAGATTGCCACGCTACGCTCGCAATGACATAGTTTTTATTTTAATCATGCCGATCCTCCATCCCAATATCATCCACCATGTCATTGCGAAACAAGGGCAATACAAGAGGTGTGTGCGGTTGAAGCAATCTCCTCGCTGATAGATGGACCAGCCTGTCGAAAACGAGATTGCCGCGCTATCGCTCGCAATGACATGATATTTTTTAATCATACCAATCCTGCCACTGGACGAAGTTTATAACTTCGTCCTGAAATAATGTAAGCTTTCAGCCTAATTAAAAATCAGTTAACAAACCGGGTATTTGTTATTACTTTTTACCTGTCGTGCCAAACTTGGTTTCATAATCCTTTAACTGCGCACTAAACTGGCTGCTCAAAGCCGGTTGATTAAAAGCCTTTGTCAACCCCGACATACCGTTTAGCAAAGACATCCCTAACTGTATCTCGCGGTTATTCAGATCCGTTTTGCCATCCTTATATAAAGTGTAATTATAATACAGCAGGTTGGTTAAATAATCATTCAACTGTTTGGCCATTTTGTTGGCAAAGCCAATATCTTTTACCCGGTAGGCACTCTCAATCATATAATACTTACGTATGGCAATTTCATTTACGGGGATAATGGCAGGCATTTCTGCATCAAATTTTTCCAGTACATTTTTAGCAAGGTCGGGGTGCCCTTCGCGAATCAGGCTTTCTACCAGGCTCAAACACATATTGGTAATCAACGGATAAAACATAGTTAACGATTCATGATCCAGGTAACTGGCCGATTTCATATTCCCCCATTTGTATTTGGTCATCACATTAGTATACATTTTTAGCGTGTTGGTAGCCTCTAACGGTCTGATAGCCGTATCTACCTTTAATGGCAGTAAACGATAAGCAAAACCTTCGTTATACAGGTATTTATCCAGCCCCAGCATATTATCGCTGGGTACGGTGGTTGTAAAATAGATGGGCCTTTTCCAGTTGTTATGTGCTAAAATATCCAGTACGGCTAAATTATCTTTGGTGATGTAATTACCCGGGTAGGCAAATTCCATTTCCGGTGCTACCTGTTCCTTTTTATCAGCAGGCAGGGTTCCGGTTTTTATAATATCATCGGCATTTACGGTAAGCTTCAGGTTTTTAGTGGGCAGATAATTGGCCATATCGCCATTATCATATTGCAGCTTGGTTGCCTTATCGTCCGAAGTTATAAAGTCAAACACATCCTTCACCTCAATAGGCCCCTGCACTTTGGCATCGTTAAAATAGATCACGTCCCTAACCCCCAATTGAAATTTTTCATCAGGCATGGTAATAGGCAGCGGTGCAGATTGATTCATCGTGGTTTTCATCTGGCGGATGTACCAATCCATCCCCAATAAGCTTAAGTTGACAATCCGCACATCGGGGCGCACATTCTCCACTTCCTGCAGGTACCATAGGGGATAGGTATCATTATCAATATAAGTGAACAAAATGGCATTTGGCGCGCATGAATTGAGAAAGTTATACGCCATATCATGCGGGGTAAGTTTAGTTGAACGGTCATGATCGTCCCACTCCTGGCTGGCCATTAGTATGGGCACGGTTAACAGGCAAAAAGTAGTAGCCAGTATAGCGGCGTTTACAGTCCTTTCTTTTTTAGATAGCTGTTCGGCAATAAACAATACGCCTAATCCAATCCAGATGGCAAAGGCATAAAAAGAACCCGCGTAGGCATAATCACGTTCGCGGGGTTGCAGCGGGTCCTGGTTTAAGTAAAGTAAAATAGCTATCCCGGTAAAAAAGAAAAGCACCCCAACTACACCCGCCCCCCGCTGATCACGGCGGAAATGATAAACCGCGCCTAATAAGCCAATAATTAGCGGCAAAAAATACAGGCGATTATAGGATTTACTTTGCAGTACCGAGTTGGGCAGCACTTTTTTAAAGTTCCAGCCGCTTATCCAGTTGCCATCGGTACCGGTACTGCTCATTTGGCCGTCCATTTCATTGGTGCGGCCAACAAAGTTCCACAAAAAGTAACGGGTGTACATTTGATTAACCTGCCATGTAAAAAAGAAACCTAAATTATCCGCGAATCCCGGCGCCTGGCTTTCGCTCAACTGTTCCCAGCTTCTGTAAAATTCAGGATGCCCCGGCTTTTGGCTAAACATGCGCGGAAAGATGGTATTATGGTCATAAATTACATTTTGTTTGGTGCCGGCTACTTCGTACTTAGTTTGCCCGCGGCGGTATATAGTTGCTCCGGGTATTTGGTCAATACCTTTGGCATCAAAATACTGGCCGTAAAGCAGGGGCGTATCGCCATATTGGTCCCGGTTCAAATAACTATTCAAGGCAAAGGCATCTTTTGGGTCGCTGTTATTTAAGTTAGTACCGGCTTTGGCCCGTATCACAATCATCACAAACGAGCTGTAGCCAAATAAAATAAAGGCGGTACAAATTAATAAGCTGTTTAGGGCAAACCGTTTTTCACGTATCTTAACCACATACTCTAAAAACGCCAGGATTGCCACAGCGATGATAAAACCAATTATACCGGCGCAAATGGCCAATAACAATACAAATAAAATAGCCGCTGTAAGTATTACAGGCTTGCCCGGTTTAATAGAATAATATATCCCGGCAATAATAACCGCTAACAGCAACACAAAGAAAACAATGGCCCCGCTGCCAAAACCAAAGCCTAAAGTATTTACGAAGAATAGATCGACAAAGGCGGCGCCCTTTACCGTGTATTGGATAATCCCCCATAGTATCGCCCCAACAATAACACACCCTAATAAAAATGCGCCGATAGTGCCTTTGGTGGTAATATTTTTTGATTTTTTGAAATAAACAACTAACGTAATGGCAGGAATAACCAATAAGTTCAACAAGTGAATGCCAATGGATAAGCCCATTATATAAGCAATAAAAACTATCCATTTATCGGCGTTGGGTTCATCGGCATGGGCGTCCCACTTTAATATGGCCCAAAACACCACGGCAGTACATAACGAAGATTGTGCATAAACTTCAGACTCTACCGCCGAGAACCAGAACGTATCAGAAAAAGTATAGGCCAGTGCCCCAACCATGCCCGCACCCATTATGGCTATTAAATTGGCTGTGGTCAGGTCCGCTGTTTTTTTAATCAGCATTTTTTTAGCTAAAGCGGTAATGGTCCAGAACAGGAACAGGATAGTTGCCCCGCTGGCAATAGCCGATGTCATGTTGGCCCAATAGGCTACTTTAGTTTTATCGCCCAGTGATAATAAAGTCATCACTTTGCCAATCATGGTAAATAGGGGGGCACCCGGCTGATGCGCTACCTGCAAGCGATAAATGCAGGCAATGAACTCGCCGCAATCCCAAAAACTGGCCGATGGCTCTAACGTTAAAGCATAGGTTAAAGTAGCTATGATAAAGGCTAACCAGCCCGCATAATTATTTACTTTATTATAGTTCATGATTATGTTTTGATGATAAAGTGGTTTTATTAGTTGACCGAAATTAATAAACTATATACAGGTTGAGGTGTATTTGCCGCCTATTTAACACAATTTAACAGCATAATACTTATAATTAGGGTATTAAATACTTTTTTAAACTTTGGTTTTAAAGTTTAAAAAATCGTCTTATATTTGCATTCCTTTTCGGAATGGAAACATGCTGATGGAGATTGCCTGATAGTATAATGGTAGTACGACGGTTTTTGGTACCGTTTGTCTAGGTTCGAATCCTGGTCGGGCAACAATTTTTGATTTCGGATTTCGGATTTTCAATTTCGGATTTAGGTCTGAGAGAAAGTGGAATCCGAATTATTGTTTATACAGGTCAATACACCGCCGAAATTCGAAAAAAAAGAAGATGCCACAGCAGTTTAATCCCGTTAAGTTATTTGCAGGTTCAGCCTCTACAGATCTGGCTCATAAAATAGCGGCTGCCTACGGACAGGAACTGGGCGATGTGGTACTTACTGTTTTTAGTGATGGCGAATTTCAACCACATTTTAACGAATCTATTCGCGGATGTGATGTTTTTTTGATCCAATCAACCAACCAGCCTACTGATAACCTGATGGAATTGCTGATGATGACAGATGCCGCGCGCCGCGCGTCAGCACATTATGTAACAGCCGTTATTCCATATTTTGGTTTGGCAAGGCAGGACAGGAAAGACAGGCCGCGTGTGGCCATAGGCTCAAAGCTGGTAGCTAATTTATTAGTTGCCGCAGGTATTAACCGGGTAATGACCATGGACTTGCATGCAGCGCAGATCCAGGGATTTTTTGATATTCCGGTTGATCATATGGATGCGTCTGTAATATTTGTGCCTTATATAAAAAGCCTGGGCTTAGCTAATTTAACCATTGCCTCGCCGGATATGGGGGGCTCATACAGGGCACGTACCTTTGCTAAGTTTTTTAATGCCGAGGTAGTGATCTGCGATAAGCGCCGTAAACGTGCAAATGAAATTGAATCCATGACGCTGATAGGTGACGTAACCGGGCAGGATATTGTTTTAATTGATGATATATGCGATACAGCAGGTACGTTGGCAAAAGCGGCCGGGTTAATTATGGAGCGCGGCGCTCGTACGGTACGTGCGGTTTGTACACACCCGGTATTATCAGGCAGGGCCTATGAAATTATCGAAAATTCTGTTTTAACAGAACTGATTGTTACGGATACCATACCGTTAAAACAGAAAAGCGATAAAATAAGAGTATTGTCAACCGCTAAATTGTTTGCCAGCGCTATTGAAAATGTGAATGAACACGGCTCCATAAGCCAGTTGTTTAAGGTGGACTAATTTTAGTATATAGATCATGGTTTATGGCTTTGGTGCTGTTACTATGATAATAAATGAATAAGAACTTGTGGCAAATAAGACCATTAACTATGATCTGTGAGCTATGAATTAACAATAAACAAATAAATAAAAACAATGAAATCAATTGCTATTAGCGGTTCGCCAAGAGCGAACGTAGGGAAAAGAGACGCTAAGGAACTGCGTTACCAAAGCCTGGTACCAGCAGTACTTTACGGTGGGCCAACCCAAACCCACTTTGCCGTGTCCGCAGCTGATTTGAGGCCCGTAGTTTATACTCCGGACGTTCATTTCATCGATCTTGAAGTTGCTGGTGTTAAAACACAAGCTATTATCCAGGATATTCAGTTCCACCCGTTAACTGAACAAATTTTACATGTTGACTTTTTACAGTTAGATCCTAAAAAGCCGTTAACCATGCAAATCCCTGTTAAACTAACCGGAACTTCTCCGGGTGTAAAAACAGGTGGTAAACTGGTATTAAAATTACGCAAACTGAGTGTCAGGGCGTTGCCTAAAGATCACCTTGATACTATTGACGTAAGCATCGAAGAACTGGAAGTTGGTAAATCTGTACGTGTGGCCGACTTGTCGTTCGCTAATTTAACGATCA
>DASWOZ010000093.1:0-1932 GCA_036398535.1 Mucilaginibacter sp.
TTTTGCAAAACGCTTACGGCCGGTAAAAAACATTAAAAAGTTACCCTTGCTTATGGTTGTTTGCTGCACCTGCTTAAACATGCTGCTTTCTTTAACCTGTACACGCATTAATAAAAGCAATATACCCAATGCGCCGCCTACATAATAGCAGGTGCGCCAGTCAACCATTTTACTGATAGCAGATGCGGCTACCACACCAAATAAACCAAACCCGGCAATAAAACCCGCGGCGGTGCTGCGTTTTTCTTTTGGCAACAGCTCGCTTACTAAGGTTATACCTGCGCCAAGCTCGCCGGCAAGGCCCACTCCTGCTATAAATCTTAAAATGATATATTGATTTAATGTACCAACCATACCATTTAAAATATTGGCGATTGAATAAAGCAGTATGGACCCGAACAATACTTTTAACCGCCCGTTTTTATCGCCCATGATACCGAAGATAACTCCGCCGATTACCATGCCGATCATTTGAATACTAATTAGCAGCTCGCCCTGCGAAAGTACTTCGGCCGGGTTTAACCCCAATGAGCTAAGGCTGGGTTTGCGGATAATAGCAAACAGGAGCAAATCATAGGTATCAACAAAAAAACCAAGCGCGCTAACAATTACGGCCAACTGAAAAATACTTGCAGATGGTTTTTTATTCATAACGGAACTATTGACAACGATTGGTTATTAGAAGGTTAGCTTTTCATCTTTTTCAGCAAATTCTCAATCACTTTTGGGAAGTACTGATGCTCTAACTGCTGCCCCTTAAACTTTATCATTTCCAGGTTATCGCCCGGTTCAATTTTAAATTTAGATTGATGGATAATCTCGCCCTCATCAAATTGCTCATCCACAAAATGAATAGTGATACCTGATTCTTCTTCCTTATTTTCCAGTATAGCTTTGTGTACATTGTCGCCATACATGCCTTTACCACCATATTTTGGCAGTAGTGCCGGGTGTAAGTTAATGATCTTATTAGGGAAGCTTTTGAGTAAAGATGGGGGTACTAACCATAAAAAACCGGCAAGCACAATCAAATCGACCTGCAGTGTTTTTAGTATCCTGATCACATCATCGGTATCATAAAATTCATGCCTGGTAAAAATGTGCGACGGGATCTCAAAATTATCTGCCCGCTGTAACACGTAGGCTTGCGGGTTATTGGTTAATATCAGCACTACTTCAGCATCGGCATTGCGTTTAAAATGCTCCATTATTTTTTGGGCATTTGATCCGGAACCTGAAGCAAAAATGGCAATTCGTTTTTTCAAGATGCTAATAGCTATATAAACACCAAATATAAAATATTACTAATTTCATTCACTACTTAATTGATGCTTTTTGCCGAACAAACCCATACCGTATAACTTTTGTTGTATTTGTTGATGTTGGTATTACATCATAATTACCGGTTTGCAACACTAATGAGTATTGCCCAAGGTTGTAAATCTGCGCATTGACAAATGGTTTTGATTTACCACCCGTAGCGTTTGTATCACACAACATATCAGCCTTTAGTGTAAGCTGGTCTGTGGATAAAGACCATGTTCCGCTTGATTTTTTTTGCGCTATACAGTTAAAATGCGTATAAGTACAGGTATTATCGGTATTGAAGGTAAACATCTGGATAGAATCGCAATTAACATTTATGGTATCAACAACCTGGTTTAAGTTGGTAGTAGTGGTAACTAACACCGATGCCAGCTGCCAGCTGCCCCCTGTAAAAAGCGTAGCGATAGTTTGCTGCGTATCCTTTTTGCATGAATTGCTTAACAGGTTAATCAATATTAATCCCAACAAGAAGAGTAATGGTAATTTATTTTTCATCCGGTATTCACCACAAAAATAAAAATTCCGTGCTATAGCAGCGCAATTATGGGTAATTATAACTCTTTTATATCAGTATTATTTTAAATCAACGTTAAATTGTAAACAATG
>DASWOZ010000094.1:0-9863 GCA_036398535.1 Mucilaginibacter sp.
CCGTTTTTCAAAACTTTAAGTGACCGCTTTTGCGTGTCGCCGCCTATTGTATCAAGTACCAGATCTATGTCACTTAATTTATCTTCAAACTTTTCATTTTTATAATCAATCACTTCGTCGGCACCCAATTGTTTAACAAAATCAATATTACTTTCTGATGCTGTGCCTATAACATAGGCGCCTTTAGCTTTGGCATATTGTATGGCAAAAGTACCAACGCCGCCAGACGCAGCGTGAATCAACACCTTTTGCCCGGCTTGCAACTGGCCATATTGAAACAAACCCTGCCATGCCGTAAGCCCTGCCAGCGGAACAGAGGCGGCCTGTATATGATCAACACTTTTTGGTTTAAGGCTAACCAGATCTGCTTTTACAACCACATATTCCGCGTAGGTGCCATTCCTGGTAGGATCCGGGCGGCTGTAAACTTCATCACCATATTTGAAGTTGTTAACAGCATTACCCATTTTTTCTATTACACCGGATACGTCCCAGCCAAGGGTTAAAGGTAAATTTACAGGGAATTTCTCTTTACGCTGTCCTTCACGTATCTTCCAGTCTACAGGGTTGATGCTGGTGGCATAAACTTTAATAAGCACTTCGTCGGCTGCCGGGATGGGTACAGGTATATCTTCTAACTTTAATACTTCCGGGCCGCCAAATTCGTGGATTCTGATTGCTTTCATCAATTTATAATTTAAGATGTTAGCGATTAATCGCATAAATCATGCCTGAAAAACTTACTTATTGTGATTGTTTAATCTGTTTTTAATCTAACATCTGTACTTTTGGGCTATGCTTATTCGCCTTGCTACATTAACCGATATTCCACAAATAATGCAATTAATTAATGAAGTGGTTCCCGCTATGAATGCGATGGGGAACTTTCAGTGGGATGCTACTTATCCAAATTCACAAGTTTTTGAAAATGATATTTCACTAAATCAACTTTGGGTTATTGAGGATGAAGGAGAAATTGCCGGTATTGCCGCTATTACTACCGACCAGGAACCCGAATATGCCATGATAGGATGGGACCTTAATGAAGAAGCTATAGTGGTACACCGTTTGGCGGTGAGTATGCATCATCGCGGTAAGGGTATAGCTGCTAAATTAATGCAGCAGGCCGAGCAGGTGGCTATTGATAGGAATATTAAAGTATTACACGTAGATACCAATTCTGCAAATAAGGCTACCCGCCAGCTTTTTCCAAAACTGGGTTATGAATATGCCGGCGAGATTGGATTAGGTTTCAGGCCTAACCTGCGTTTTTATTGTTACGAAAAAAGATTGGATAATCTGTTATAACTTTATTTGTAATGTTAAAAAAAAGCTGCGCGCATCTGCCGGAATAATACCGGGGCCCGGATAGCTTTCTGCGCGACGGGTAAAATATCTTTTGTCAGCCAAATTATTTACCGACCCCTGCAGGGTAAATATTTTACTCAACTTATAATCAGCAGACAGGTCCATAACTGTATATGCAGGTATTAAACCATTAATGGCATTAGCTGTAAATACCGAATTGGTTGCATCTGTAAATTGTGAACTGGTATAGGATACCTGGTAACTGGCCGAGAATTTTTTGCGACGGTAAGTTAACCCGGTTTTAAATATGACATCGGGCGCCAGTTCAACTTTTTTATTGTTATAGGCAGGCTCTTTACTGCTTACATACCGGGCATTTATCAGGGCCAGGTTACTAAATATTGAAACTTTAGTATCGTGTCCGCCTCCGTTTATAAAATGCAAAAGCTCCAGTTCGGCAAATGATTCCAACCCTATATTTCTGGACGCGGCGATATTTGTGCGATAACGGAAGTCATTAAAATTAGCATCCGCGGTATCAATGGTTCCTATCCGGTTATTGTAATGTATCATAAATACACTTACGTCATAGTTGAAAACATCAGCTACATTACCGCGCATACCTAAATCGGCAGAATAGCCCGTTTCATCCTGTAAATTAGGATTAACCTGTAAGCCTTTAATGCTTGAGTTTAAATCGTTAAAATTAATGGCCCGGTAATTTTGCGAAATGTTGCCATAAAACTGCATCGCTTCGCTTTTAAAATAACTTAAACCAACACCGCCGATTGCAAAATGACGGCTGCTATTCTTATTATCGTGCATTTGTTGACTGAATATAACATTACCTGCCATATCCGTATTAGTCAATAAATAGGAACCATTGGCTTTGGTTATGATGTTTTCAAACCGGATACCGGGAATAATACTGAATTTTGACGTAATGCGAAATATATTTTCGGCAAACAGGGCCAGGTTATAATTAGGGAAAACATAGTTTGAATAGGCGTTAGCATCTGCTGTTGATGAGCCATACTTAAAGTCGGAATCATAGCCGGTTGAGCCATTATTGCCTAACCCTTGCTGGCGGTCGGTATGGCCCTTATAGTATCTTAATCCTACCAATAGGTTTTGTGGGTTGTTGCCAATTTTGTAGGTATATAACAAACGGCTTTCATTGCCATAATTGGTGTACTTATCTTCATAAAGGTTCCTGTCACCACCCGGGTCGGCGTGGTTAATATAATCTAAATTACCTACGGCGCCCCTGTCAGCTATTAAACCAAAAAAGCGGGAGTTAAATTTCAGGTGGTCATTGATTTGGTAATCCAATAAAACAGCACCCAGGTTCCAATCTACTTTAAACCAGTTACGTGCTCTAATAGATTGTCGTGGATCTGCCGCGAACTCGGCATCCGTAAGGCCACCTGCCTGATGGGCTAGGTAATCCATATGGGTATACTGAAAAGTAACAGAAAATTTGTCTGTGGCTTTATAAGTGATACCGGTATAGCCTGTGTTTACATTAAACTGCGAGTTTGGCCGCCAGCCATCACCTTGTTTATGTTGAAAGAAAGCGTAATACTGTACTTTACCAACGGTGCCGCCTATACTGTTTGAGGTATTTAAAAATCCCCACGAACCGGCAGTTTCGCGTGAGGTAAATTCGAAGGGCTTATCAGTTGGCCCTTCTTTTAATTTAAAGTTGATAAGGCCGCCAAATTGGGTTCCATATTGCAAGGATGAAGCACCGCGCAATATTTCTATCCGATCTGTAAGCTCGGCCGGTGGCGAATAATAGCTTTCCGGGTAGCCCAATGCATCGGCACTAATGTCATAACCGTTTTGACGGGTATTAAAATTGGTAACCCTGTTGGGGTTTAGTCCCCGGCCTCCAATACCCAATTGTATCCCGGCGCCATCACTTTCCCAAATGTTTAGCCCTGCAATTTTTGAATAGATCTGCCTGCTATTATTTGTAGCAGTATTGGCGTTCATATCATTTAATACAATAACCTCGCTTTTTTTACCTGCGTTTATATTGGTGCCTTCAACCGCTTTTAAACGGGTAACGCCAAAAGTATTTTCCTTGTTGCCTTTTACATTAACATCGCTTAGCTGCTTAACTGTAGTGCTTAGTGCCAGATCAACCATTACATTGCCGTTAACTTTTAGCGCATGGCTTACAGGCTTATAGCCAATGGCCGATACCTGCATCGTATAATTACCGGGTTTAATACCTTGCAACTGGTAATTACCGGTGGAATCGCAAGTGGCGGCGTAAGGTGTGTTTTTTAGCGTTACCGTAGCATTGGTCACCCCTTCGCCCGAAGTAGCTTTAATTTGACCATTTACGGTAAAAGTTTGAGCCGCTAATTTAAAGAAGGACGCAAATAAAAATAAAAAGATATAGAACGTTAATTTTTTCATTATTAGTTATTGTGAAATGGAAGTATCCATTTTTTATGTCCCCAGGTTTCCTGTTCAGTAGCCAGGTTTACGGCACTGTCAATATACAAACGGCTGCCGCTGCCATTCAGGGTCACATAGCTTTGGGCGGTTACTATTGGATTTTTGATGCCTTTTTGTTGATATTCGCCTGCCAAAAAATGCGCGTATTGTAATATCATATCCGGCTGTGTGGCCATTTGGGTTTCCTGGAAGGCGGTAAGGTATTGCGAATTAATAATTTCGGCAGTTTTACCCGTAGCCGGATCTTTTACATGAAAGAAAATTGTACCGCCTTTTTCCATCAGCATTACCCGCCATGAAAAGCGGTAGCCTTCTTCCGTCCAGTACAATTTGCCGGGATATAACAAGTACCGTAAGGGGAGCGCCAACTGGATAGCAAAATGCAGGATAAGTATGGTGTAAATGATTTTTGTTTTGGCATTAGGCAGATGATAGGTTGATGATTTGTGTTTGTTAGTAGTTACTTTAGGCAATATTCCTTTTAAAAAGTTAATGATCTTTTTATGTGTACTTTCTGAAAAGAAAATTAAGGTTACAAAGATCATGATATAAGGAAACATGCCTATTTTAAAGAACCAGCCGGTTGCCAGATGAAAAATAATGACCAATAGGTATGCTACCTTCCTGGTTTTTGAATTAAGTAATAAGAAGCCAATAAACAGATCAAACAATGCCCCAAACCAGCTAAATACATAGGCTACCCATAATTGGGTAAGCAAACCACCTATGATAGGTAAGCTGCTGTTGGCGGGCAGCCATATTCTTAATGGCATTGCCGCAATTAGCCAGTCATAGCTAAGTTTAGATACGCCTGCAAAAAAGTACACCAATACTAATTGCAGTTTAAATATATTAATGGTCCATGCCGGTACGTGGGTTATCTGTAATTGAGGTTTACGCAGCACATCAATTGAAAAATAGCGATGTGCAGGCACCCATATCATCAAAAAAGCCATCACACTTATAAAGTAGTAATGGTTAAGGTAGGTGGTTTTGTCAATTAGCTCTACATAAGTAAAGCAAGCAAAAAAGCTAATGATAGCTACGCGGTAAAACAGGCCTATAGTAAACATAATAGCGGTGATGATGAGCAATGCAAATAATATATACATGCCCATTGCGCCAAACGGTTTAACCCAATCAAAACCGTAAAATGTGAAATGGAATTTAGGTTTAATGTAAAACGCGCTTACCCATCCTCTTACTATAAAACGAATAACACTGATCAGCATGATGCTCCCAAATGCTATTCTTAAAACAGCAAGGGGAGCAATATGCCTGGATGTGTTTAAAAAGGAACTAAACCGGCCTTCTATAAAATTGAACATGGTTAGTCCCCGTCGTTATCCCCAAAAGTTATCAAAATACCTAATGAAGATGTCATATCTGTTTTTAACAATACCGTTAGTTTTTGTAGCTCGGTATAAGCAGCGGTTACCGCTGCATTATTATTAGTGATATTGGCGGATAATGGATCTGTTAATGCCTGTAGTTTACCAATGGCTACCGCAAATTGGTTTTTAATAGCATCATTTAATGAACCGTCATTGTATTTTGCATTAACCTTTACCAGGTAATCATCTAAACCTGAACCATCGCCCTGCGCGCTTTTTCCTAAATAGATATTTTGAATAGCCTGTATATGCAATAAAGCCAGTTGAACAGACATTTGCGAGTAATAAGCCTGTACCTTTGTTGGAAAGGTAGTACCCATTGATTGTACGCCGGCAGGAATACCCACTTCATAATTCTTCAATATTTCATAATCATAAACCAGTTGGTTAACTAATAAGCCTGTTGAACTTCCCTGGTCGGTACCATCAGCATTAATAAAGGTGGTTTTATAGGCGCCATTCCATGCGGTTAAAACGGTTGCAGCGTTAGTTTTAAGTTCGGCTGATAGGATGGCTAAGTATGATTTCCTGTTAGCTGCCTGGCCATCTGTGGTGAATTGTGCAAGTACGGCCGTATTATCGGCACCGGTACCAAATAACAGATAATCCATAGCAGGTAACCCTTTCGCTGCTAAATTGGCCAACAGATCTTTGTTATATATTCCGGATGAAATATTGGTATTGATCTGGTTAACATCTGTAGGATAAGTATTGGTATTCACCCTGAAGTTAATTTGCTCGGCCGGCCCAAAGTCAAATACTGATGTAGCTTGCCATTGCTGGTAAGCGGCTTTAAACGCGGCTTGCAAAGCAGTTAAATTGGTGGCGTTAGGTGTAGTGTTAAAAGTAGTAACCGCGGCATCTAAACTTACTGTACTTGCCTGAAATGCGGTATAAGCCGGGATGATAATATTAGCGCTAAGGTTTGTAAGCATAGCCTTACGGTCAAATGACGAACCATCAGTAGAACCATTATTGTTTACGGACGATTTTGAACATGACTGTATAAGAATAAACGCGGCAGCAGTTAATAAAGCTGCATAGATCAATTTTTTCATGGTATTGGTTTTTATAATAAAACCATCCGGACAAAAAGTATCCGGATGGTTAGTTAAGGCAATTGTTGTTTTTGGTTATAGAATATCTTGCACGCTTACAAAGTCATATTGTTTGGCAACTGCGTCTCTTATATTATTTACATCTGTTAATGTCAGGTCGTAAAAGTTTTTAGGGAACAATGCCAATATCGCATCGATCTGCGCGTCTGTAATTTTGCGTTTAGGGTTATATTTAAAGGAGTAAACAAATCCGTAGCATTCAGACAGGCGACTGTTGCGGGCCACGTTATCATTAATAGATTCTTTGATCTCTTTAACTTCCTGTAAAACAGCAGCAGCAGTTAGTTTTTCCATTGTCTGCAAAATGATATTTGCCTGCTCGGTTATAGTGGCTTTATCTTTATTGCTTATCGCAGCTCTTCCTTTTAAAAAGGCATCCATTAATATTTTATTAGCATGGTAACCCGAGTCTACCTGTGTGCTATAACTACCCCAAAGTATAGCACCCGTTTTATTAGTTGGGAAATCAACAGGAACGCCCCAATAACCAAAGGCCATATCCCATGAATGCTCTAAAGCTGTTTCACCATTAACAACTGTAGTATTATCAATAGTGGCGTTTGCTACCGCATCCATAATAGTTACAATTTGATAGGTTATTAAGCCACCCATAGTAGCTTTGTTAAATACCTGTGCATAATTAACACCGGTTGCAGTTAAAGCATATTTAGTTGCCGCATTGGCCGAACTTGTACCCACACCGGCTACACCTCTGCTGGCTGGTTGTGTTGATTGGCTTACTTTTACTAAACTATCAATAAAGCTGGGTACATCTGTTTGGTAAAGCGAGAAGCCCTGATCCTTGATTTGTATACCAGAAGTGTTATAAGCGGCTGTAGTAAAGGGCGCGCTTGTATTGGTAAACATGTTTTTTAATGTAGTTGCGCTAATAGCACCTGTAAGTGCGTTCTTCATTACGTTAGACATTTCTGTGTACATGCCTAAACGTGTTTTGGCATCAGCAAAATTTGCATTGCTGAAATTATAAGTGGCAGGGACAGTATAAGTAGGAGTAGCAGGGGTAACAGACGAGGACTTTTTACAGCTTGTTGCAAAAATAATTACGGCTGCTATAAAACTTAATACGGTAAATGATTTTTTCATGATATTTTGGAACAGTTATGATTTTTATGATGCCCCAAAAGTAGATTCGGCAGCAACGCCGGGCAATACCCCCATGGAGGTAATTTGTAATTAGTCTAAATAAGGAATTTTGATTGAATGAAGGAAGAGAACTCGGCCGTGTTTTTAAAAGTGAAGCCTAATTTTTTAATAATGTTTTTGCGATGTGTTTTAACGGTGTGGATACTTAAGAACAACCTTTCGGCAATTTCCTTATTTGTCATACCATCAGCTATTAAATGAACAAGTTCTAATTCACGCGATGATAATGTTGGTATAGCTTCAGCTTGTTGTGCAATTAGTTTATTGCCAAACAGTGTTTCAAAGGTGTTTTTACAAAAAAATTGCTCGCCTTTAGCGCAGTTATATATAGCATGTATAAGTTCTTCATGTGAGCAGTCTTTAAAAAGATGATTTTTTATTCCTAAAGTAACCGTCTCTAATACCTTGCTTTTGCTTTGCCGGTTGGTTAACACTAACAAGCGGGTAAAATCAAAATTGGAATTAATTTTCTTTATATCCTTCAATGTAAAATGATGATTGATATTAGGATCAATAATTACTACCTGTGGATGTAATTGGATAAGTTGCTGTTCCAGATTGGTAACCGAAGATGAATAACCTATGATATTTATATCTAAAATGTTAGCTAATAATAACATTGTGCCTTCACGAGTTAATGGTTGATTATCAGCAACTATAATATTTATCATTTATATATTTATTTAGTCTTATTCTAAACAATGTTACAAAAAATATTTAACCGGATAATATTTTAGTTAAAATTGGATAATTTATTACTTAAAATTAATTATAAAGCAAAAGGATTCCGGATTCGGAGTCCTTTTTGTTTACCTTAAGCCTGAACAAAAAACGGTGACTCCTGTTATTTACGATAAAAGCTGATATACAGCCTGTAAATAATTATGAAAGCATTTATTATTAACTGCACTTTAAAATCATCTCCAAAATTTTCAAATACCGATGCTTTGGTCAATAAGGCGGTAACGCAATTAAAAGACCAGGGATTTGATACCGAAGTTATTCGTTTTGTTGATTATGATGTAAAACCGGGCGTTTCGTCTGACGAAGGTAATGGTGACCAATGGCCCATAATTTTAGCGAAAATAAAAAGCTGTGAGATCTTCATCATTGCAACACCTATATGGATGGGAAGGCTGGCATCAACAGCACAACGCATTATTGAAAGGCTGGATGCCACTTTTTATGAAGATGAATTGGCAGATGAAAAAACAGGACAGTTTTATACTTATAATAAGGTGGCAGGTTGCTTAATCACAGGCAATGAGGATGGCGCGCATTCGTGCGCGGCGCAGGTATTATGGGCTATGCAGGAGGTTGGGTTTACCATACCGCCAAATGTAAACGCATATTGGGTGGGCCTTGCAGGTGAAGGAGAGGATTATGTTGAGGCTGGCGGCGAACGTCATTATTATACCAATTACACGCTACGCTATATGATAGCTAATTTGGCTTATTTTGCTAAGTTGCTGAAAGAACATCCGATTGATACTAACTTGAATGAATTAAGGGAGTTAGCTAAAAAGGAAAGTGACCATAAGAAGCATTAGCCTACATTAATAAAATTAAGTTTAGCCGGCAGGCAAGATAGACAACCCATGTTTAATGCTCTGGCTTGATTTAGTCATTGGAAATAGCTAAATTTCGGTTTCCTATTTCCAATTCAATGAAGAAACAGCTACCTATTTTATTATTCTTTATTATCCCCGCTTTTGTTACGGCTCAAAAATTTACCAGGCAGGAGATAATCCGTTATCAGCAGGAAGCGAAAGCTGTAACTATTATCCGCGATAACTGGGGCATTCCACATATTTATGGTTCAACAGATGCCAATGTGGTTTTTGGCCTAATGTACAGCCAATGCGAAGATAACTTTAAGGGTATTGAAGATAATTACCTGTATCAAATAGGTAAACAGACCGAGGTTGATGGCGAAAGTAAATTGTATACCGATGTGCAGTTACAATTAATTGCCGATAGCGCCGATGCGATAAAAGATTATAAAGCCAGCCCTTTATGGTTTAAAAAGTTGATGGATGCTTTTGCTGATGGCATTAACTTTTACCTGTATAAACATCCTGCAACAAAATCAGTATTTAAACATTATGAGCCCTGGTATGCCCTAATGTTTACAGATGGCAGTGTATCGGCCACTGTAACCGGTGGATTGAGCTTAAATGAAACTCAACGATTTTATGGGTCAGCCGCCGGGCCGGATATGGGCTATAACTATCGCGCGCCGCAAAAGTCTGTCGATGTAGATGAACGGGAGATCGGTTCAAATGGTTATGCTTTGTCGCCATCAATTACGGCATCAAAACATGCTATGTTGTTTATTAACCCGCACGTGCCTTTTTACTTCCGGTCGGAAGTTGAGTTGGTAAGTAACGAGGGGCTAAATGTATAT
>DASWOZ010000095.1:0-2756 GCA_036398535.1 Mucilaginibacter sp.
CGTGCCAGTTTATAATCGGTAGTGCTTACCGTTTTACCGGTAATGCTTTCGGCTATTTTAACCAGGTAATTTACATTGGCGTAAATTACATCTGCCAGGCTCTCTTTTAATTGCTCAAATTCCCAACTCGGGAATAGCCAGTAGCTGGCTATAAATGCAATTGTTGAGCCTATTAAGGTATCTACTATGCGTTCTTCAACAATATCCAGGTGGCCAACCCCTAAAAATTTAAACAGAATCAAAACATAGGGGGTCATCAAAATCACACTCACCACATAATTTAAGCGCTGAAAGCTGTAAGTGCCTATCATTAACACTACTAAAAGCACAAATTGAACATCGCTGTTAGGTATAAAGATTAATATAAGCACACCAATAATTCCGCCCGAAATGGTGCCTGTTAAACGCTGATAATTACGTTGTTTAGACAGGCTGTAGCCGGGCTTTAGGATAACAATAATAGTAAGTAGCACCCAGTAGCTATGGTGGCCAAGCGAGAAGGTTTTTGCAGCCACAAAACCAACCAAACAAACCAGGGACACCCGTAAGGCATGCCTGAACGCGGCCGAGTTCCACGAAAAATTATCAAAAAATATATGCGGTGCAAAATCCTGGTGGCTCACAAATCTGGAATGATCAACACTATGGCTATTCTCTATCAGGATTTTTGATGAACGGGAATTATAGTAGTTAAAAATATTTTCAATTTCCTTGCTCAGGTCCCGTACGTTGATCAAAATCTTCTTTAAAACTAAATTGCTGGTTTCCTGGCTATTTTTACCAACCTCGTCAATTTTTAACTTTAACTGTTCTAATTCGGGGATAAAATTGTAAAAGTTTTTATAACGGGTATTTGATAAAACGGCAAAGCCAATATTTTCCAGTTCATCAGCCATTTTATGTACCAGTCTGCCAATTTCATCCAACACGCCGGTGTCTTTAAACTTATCACGGATATATTGGTAATCATAATGGGTGGCCATAATATGCTCAAACATATCCACCAAATCAACAAAGGTAAGTACCAGTATCCTACTGGCATTGGTAGATTCTTTTACCATTAACCGGCTTTTAAACAATAGTTCGCGTACCGCGTCCTGATGCTGGCTTACCTGTATTTGTTGCGACACCAGCTTACGATAATTGGCATCAATATCAGTACCTGATAAATAAAAATCGGCCTTTATCCGTAAGAACTTAACAATATCTGCAATATTTTCGCCCAGAGCCTGCTGTGCGGCGCGGTAAGGGCGTATGCCAAAAAACACCAGGCTAAATAGCATATACCAGATACCGCCCGCCAAAATATAAGCGCTGTAGGGTAATATTTGCGATTCGGGCATATCCCTGTCAATCATAAATATCATGATCAGTATAGAGGCTGTGCCCACTGTTGCCGCACGGTTGCCATACACCGTAAACATGGAGAACAGAAAGGAAAATAGGGTGACCTCAATTCCTAAAGTATAAACATTTAAACGGGCATAACCCGTAGTAACCGCCACAATGAACAAGCAAATATTGCCAATGCCCATGGCATTACGTTTGTGTACAACCGGGCCGGGGTTATCAATTACAGCAATACAAAGTGCCCCTAATGATAATGCGATACCTAAGTCAAAACGATCAAACTGTAAAAGAACCAGCGCAGGCATCAGTATGCCCGTTGAAATACGCAGTCCGTCAGAAAAATACTGGCTAAAAAAAAAGCTTTTTATTTCTTTGGATGTTAATAGCATTAATTGTTTTTTTATAAATAATAATTGGCCGACCGAATTTATGACTTTTTTATCAATATGATATTTTTGCGATTAATATTAGCTTCAACTGCTAATTATATTAACAACTATTCAATTTTTACAGAATTTGATTTTAATATATTTAAATTCGCCGGAATTAACTAAATGTACATCTTCTATTATATAAATCTGTATTTCTATGACCTCAACGTTAAAACTCAGTCAAAGAGAAGCTGCCTTTAATAACGAGGTAGTTACCCGTTTTGAGTTATATAACAGCTTATTCCAAACCTTGCCATTTTATCAGGTAAAGGATACAGGTATTTTACTGCCATTTTTTAGTTCGCATTGCGAAAAAGGGGCAATTAAGCAACTTTCACCCACAACCATTATTGAGTCGTTTTTTAAAAAATACGTTCCTGATATTGATCACCGCGAACAAATTAATCGTTTATTTCGGTTTATACAATATATCGAACGGCAGGTAGTTTTGTTTGACGCAATTGAAGATTCTTCTTTTAGTAAACTGGGGCGTACTGATGACATTGGCACCTTACAAAGCCTGCTACAGCAAGCCGCATTAAGTGATGAGGCGCGTAAAAATATTAGCGAAAAACTAAAAGACTTTTCATTGAGGCTGGTACTAACCGCTCATCCAACGCAGTTTTATCCGGGTACCGTATTAGGTATTATGACCGACCTGATTGAAGCATTAAAAACCAATGATATTAATACTATTGTTGTGTTATTGCAGCAATTAGGGAAAACACCATTTTTTAATAAAACATCGCCTACGCCGGTTGATGAAGCAATTAGCCTGAGCTGGTTTTTGGAGAATACGTTTTATCATGCCATATCGGCCATACAAGCTAAATTAGAAGAGGAGTTTGATATAACAGTTAACAATCACCAGGTTTTAGAATTAGGTTTTTGGCCGGGTGGCGACCGGGATGGTAATCCCAATGTGACTACACAATCTACCAAAGATGTAGCCAGTTTGTTGCGACAGATACTTTT
>DASWOZ010000096.1:0-9161 GCA_036398535.1 Mucilaginibacter sp.
TTTTTAGTATGGCAGGTGTATTGTTTATATCATTCATATCGTCGTGTGGTAAAGGGGCAATCCTGCTTCCGGCATCTAATACCCTATACCAGGTTATTAATTTAAGCCCGGATCTGTTACCTGTTGATTTGTATATTGATAGAACCAAAAAAAACACAACGCCCTTTATTTATGCAAACCCTTCGGGATATTTTGCTTTAACATCGCTTGACCCGCCTTTTCAAATCAGGTCGGCATCTATACTTGCCTCTACTGATAACCTGATTTCCATACCCGATACTTTGCATAATAATGTACGGTACACCTTGTTTATTACAGGTTTAAGAAACGCGGTAAGAGCACAAGATACGGTAAGCTACATTTTAACTACAGATACAGCAGCTATAACAACTGTAGGAAGAGGCAAGGTACGGTTTGTTAATGCTTCGCCCGGTGCAACCATGTTTGATGTTACGGCCAACGGAACTTTAGCTTTTAGCAATATACCCTATAAAAAAGTTTCTCCGTTTATTGAGCTGCCCCCCGGTAATTATGATTTTAAGGCATACCCTAACGGTTCTCCAACAAACATATTATCTGATCTGACTCCTGTAACCGTTCAGGATGGTAAGATCTATACTTTATACTGTCGCGGTGTAGTTGGTCGTACAGATAGCGCGGCGTATACCCTTGCGATATTGAATAATAACTAATCAACTAAATCACTACTTTTGTCCAAAATTAAACTCATTGGAAATAGTTAAGCATCTTATAGATTTTATATTACATATTGATAAGCACCTGGCTGATATAATTAGCCAGTACCACGCTTTAACCTACCTGATACTGTTTGTCATCATTTTTGCCGAAACCGGTTTTGTGGTAACGCCATTTTTACCCGGCGACTCCTTATTATTTGCCGCAGGCGCGTTAATAGCAGGTGGTAATACAGGTTTAGATATTGCTTTATTAGCTTTAATATTAATAGTTGCTGCATTTACAGGCAATACAGTCAATTATTTGCTGGGCAACTATTTAGGCCCCAAAGTATTTAAGGAAGGCAATAAAATATTAAAGCTGGACTACTATTTGCAAACCAAAGATTTTTTTGACAGGCATGGAGGTAAAGCTGTTATATTTAGCCGGTTTATGCCCATAATCCGTACCATTGCGCCATTTGTGGCAGGGGTGGGCCGTATGCCCTTTTTACGCTATAGCCTGTATAATATTATTGGCGGGGCTTCATGGATAATTCTTTTCCTGTTTGCTGGTTATATGCTGGGGAATGTGCCGTTTTTTAAAGCGCATTTTTCATTAATAGGCATCGCTATTATTTTGGTATCGGTTATTCCGCCAATTATAGCAGCTATTAAAAGCAGGAAGACAGCGTAAAGGTGCAGTACTTTGCGTCTGTAGGATAAAATTGCGCCTATCTTATCTGTCTGTATAAAACCTCTTCCTGTTGAATTTTCCTGATCTCATCAGGCGTGAGTTGCTTTTTGATGATTTTGTTCAGGTCAGGCTGCCCGGCATCAACCCAGGCAGAATACCAATAACTACCAACAGACAATATTGCCGCACGCATTCGGCGTTCTTCCATGCCTGTCATCATTTTTTGATAGGCTCCGCTATATTCCTCCGAATAATCTTTTATCTCTTTTTTGCCATGCTTTACCATCGCATACTTTTTATCGGCAGGGAAAGACTTATCCAGTATTCGCTCAAATCGTAATACAGTATCCACCTCCTTAAACGAGGCCCGGCAAATTTTAAAAGCCTCGGTTAACGGGTTGTCTATATACTTTGCTTTACCTGCAAATAAATGGTAATGATCTCCAAAAAGTTCGGGTATGCGGCTTTCCCATAAAGCATGCAGGCCGGTTTGGTTGGTGAGCTGCCCATTATAGTTTTGAGTTAAATGCAAAGGGACATGCGCATCAGCCACATAATGACCCAAGTTGGCAGATGTTGTTAATATGCCGGTGGTATCATGTGCCTTAAACGCCTCAATCAGTTTATAATATTGGTATTGAATGGTCCACGGAACAGTGCCGTATTTGATCAAGGTATCTTCAGAATATTTTACCACAGCCTCATTCCAGCGCTGGGGTATGCGGGTAAACGGGTTTTTGCCGTAATGATCCGCATTTAAATAATGTTTGGGTGCTTCAGTCGAATCCACATACCGGCGTTTATCCGCGCTGACGGCATGCTCGGTAATAAAGTCAATATTAGCCTTATAAAAGCCGGACATAGCCTTTGGTAAGGTAAAAACAGCCAGCCGGTTAATGCGGTAATGTGCGAAAAATCCCCAGGAAGAACAAACGACGATCAATAATGTGCCACTAATGATTCTGCCCGCGTGTTTCATTCACTATTGCTTACGCTGCTGATATTTATAATGCAACTGCTTTAAGGTTTCTTCAGTTGCTTCATCTGCAGATGCACCATAACCTGACACCAAAATACCTTTTACGCCCGATGAAGAAGCCAACGCGTAAACCGTGGCTTCATCTCCCGGGTCGGATACCCCTTCGTAGCGATATACATCAACAATTTCAAATTCGTCAGCAGTGTATTCCTGTTCGCCAACTTTAAGGCGGTTCTTTTCTAAATTGAAATCAAGCGTATAACCTTGTTTGCGCAATTGCTCAATAGCTTCGGTAATGGTGGCGTAATGAAATTGTTGTTCCATGGGAGTGATGAATTATGTATGGTAAATTTAGGCAATAAAAGGTTTTAAAACGAAACACGATAATAATTGTTGCTATATTTACTCACAGATAACTTGACCTAAATGCCCCCGAAAGCGAATAAACCCTCCAAAAAAAACTTCTGGAAATGGATAACTGTACTTGGCCCGGGCTTAACCACCGGTGCCGCGGATGACGACCCATCAGGCATAGCCACCTATTCGCAAACAGGGGCGCAGTTTGGTTATGGGCAATTATGGACGGCATTATATATGCTGCCGTTTATGACTGCCGTGCAGGAAGCCTGCGCCCGTATAGGCTTGGTTACCGGCAAAGGTATTGCAGCCGTAGTAAAAGAAAACTATAGCCGTAAAGTATTATATGGGGTGGTTGGCCTGGTTGTAGTAGCAAATACCATTAACATCGGGGCGGATATAGGAGCTATGGCCGCGGCTGCAGAATTGCTGATACCTGTACCATTTGTTATTCTCACACTGCTTTTTACCGCAAGCATCCTGATATTAGAGATATTTACCAATTATAAAACGTATTCGCGTATCCTTAAATGGCTGGCGCTGGCACTGCTGTCATACCCTATCACTGTATTTATTATTCACCAGGATTGGGGTACGGTGCTAAAGGCAACGGTAGTACCGCATGTTGAATTTAACTTCGCTTTTTTATTCATCATAACCGGAGTGTTCGGCACTACTATAACTCCCTATATGTTTTTTTGGGAAGCTTCGCAGGAGGTGGAAGAAATAAAAGAAAAGGGCCGCGCTGATGGTGATAGAACCGGAGTATGCTGGGACGATATTCATAACATGCGGAAAGATAATACGGCCGGTATGATCATATCCGAATTTACTACCTGGTGCATTTTACTGGTGGGCGCAACGGTTTTGTACAAAAGCGGTATTAAGGATATTAAAAACGCTGCTGATGCAGCAAAAGCACTGGAACCGCTGGTACATTCCTTTCCTAATGCGGGCTACCTGGCCAAGCTGATCTTTTCGATAGGTATTATCGGGCTTGGTTTACTGGCTGTACCGGTATTGTCCGGCTCGGCAGCCTATGCAGTATCGGAAGCTTTCGACTGGAAAGCCAGCCTGAACCTTAAGCTTAACCGCGCTCATGGTTTTTATGGAGTTATCACCATTGCAACCATGATTGGGTTAATTATCAATTTTATAGGTATTGATCCTGTAAAAGCGCTGATTTATACGGCTGTTTTAAACGGGGTAGCTGCCGTGCCTTTATTGTTCCTGATCGTTAAAATATCTGCCAGCGAAAAGATCATGGGCGAATTTAAAAGCCGCTGGTTATCAAAAACGTTATTATGGATTACCTTTGTGGTAATGGGGGCTGCGGCAGTGGCTTTATTTTTTACAATATAAAATAAGCGATTATATCATTGCGGAGAGGAACATGAAGCAAGGCATAATTGCCGTTAAAAACTATTTTAAAAAAGGCATTTGATTTTATTATAAAACATCCTATATTTGCAGTCCTTAAATAAAGAACAGAATAATAAGCTACAATGGCAAATCATAAATCATCAATAAAAAGGATCAGGTCTAACGCTGCGAAGCGTCTACGTAACCGTTACCAGGCTAAAACTACCAGAAACGCTATCAAGAGATTGAGAAGCACCACCAGCAAAGCTGATGCAACGCCTCTTTTATCAAAAGTGATCTCTATGCTTGACCGTTTAGCTAAGAAGAATGTTATTCATAAAAACAAAGCTTCTAACAATAAATCAAAGCTGACTAAGTTTGTTAACGCTTTGAGTTAATCAAAAATATTAAATCCCGGAAAAGGCGATGAGTTTAACACTCATCGCCTTTTTTGTTTAGCACGTGTGCCGTTTACTCACCCCGACTACGCTATGCTCATTGATTTTTTTGTTCTTGTCTGAATCCGATAAATTCGAGTTCAGATAAAAAATCCCTACTTTAATACCATGGAAAACTACGACAACAAGATCAGTATAAAGTCATGGGCTGAGGAGGACCGCCCTCGCGAAAAGCTGAGTGCACAAGGCAGGCGCGCTTTATCTGATGCCGAGTTGATCGCTATATTGATTGGTTCCGGTAGTCGTACGGAATCTGCAGTGGAGTTGAGTAAACGTATTTTGCACCATTATGGTAACGATTTGAATAATTTGGGCAGGGCATCCATCAATGAGCTTTCGCGCTTTAAAGGCATTGGCGAGGCTAAAGCTATCTCTATTATTGCCGCTTTAGAGATTGGCAGAAGGCGCAATGAAACCGAAACTAAAATGCTGGATACTATTAGCGGCAGCAAAGATGCTTATAACATTATTCGTCGCCATTTAATGGATTTGAACCATGAAGAATTTTGGGTGTTGATGCTTAATCAGTCTGGCAGGGTAATAGCCAAAGAGCTGATCAGCAGGGGCGGAATAGCGGGCACTGTTGCCGATCCGAAGATTATATTCAACCTGGCCTTGCAACATTCGGCAACCTCAATTGTGATGGCACATAACCATCCGTCGGGTAATTTGAAACCAAGCCAATTAGATATTGATCTGACCAAAAAGATAGTCAACGCCGGCAAAATGCTGGATATGAATGTGCTCGATCACCTCATTATAACTAATGATGGTTTTTACAGTTTTGCGGATGAAGGGACTCTTTGATTCGAATTTGAGTATGATTTTTTTTTATACCAGTTCCAACTCCAGCGTTGAGTAAAGTATCAAATTTATATTTTTTATTAAAAAAAATAGATTCTTAAACTTTAAATGGATTCACAATGTTAAGTTGTTTCTCTATAATCTGCCCATCATTCATATCTTCGGAATATAATAGAGAACACCCCGACTCAAGCGCAGATGAAATAATTATAGAATCAAATAATTGAAAATCATATTTATTCATTATGTCAACAGACCTCATTAACATTTGTTCGGTTACCGGAACATATATACCTTGCTGAAGGTAGGTTTTGATTAATTCTGCAACTTTGGATTTGGGAAACTTCCATTTACGAAGACAAACATTGGTGAATTCACTAAGACTCTGTGAACAAAATAAGGGTTTGTCAGCTATGATCTGAATAGAGATATTTTGCTTTTCAGGATAAAAATTATCTAAGGCATAAATCAGAATATTGGTATCAATAGCAACGTTACTCATAATCGTTGGCTTCGTCACGATCGAATTTATACCCGCCGCTATTAAAAGTAAAATCCTTTAACTTATCTTTTAAAATAGCAATCCTTGTTTCTTTTGGCGTAGTATCTTTTACAACTATTTTAGTATCTTCAACAGAAAAAGCAATAACCTCAATGATCTTTCCAACCAAATCATCAGGCAATTCAAGCGTAAGACTATTCTTATTGGATTTTATTATTGTCCGTATCATAATAACAAATTTACAAAAAATCAAATTAGCTTATGCTATTTATAGTTTAAGGTGAGCAATTAAACAAAAGAAGCAATTAAGTTATTAAACATTCCTTTTGTTTAAAAAGCTATCTTTATAAAGAATAAAACAACATAACAGTTTATAACGTTCTATCAAATAAAAAACCACCATGATCACTCCAAACAACCAAATACCACTTGATGATTCAGAAGATCAGGACGCTGAAGATCAAATGAGCCAGCAGGACAGGCACGGAAACGGATTTGACGACGAGTTGGAACCGGGGGATACCATAGACAATGAAGATGCAGACGGCTTAGCGCAAGCTTATGATGCTGCCGAGCCATCCTACACGCTGAATTTGGATGACGATCCGACGGATGATGATGAATAAGCGATTAAATCGTATTTCGTAAATCTGAAATCGTAAATCAAAATCCTATCTTTGCCGATTATCGTTTCGTTGTAATGAAGATATCCTATAATTGGCTCAAAGAATTTATAAATACAGATAAAACTCCGCAGGAAATTTCAACCATACTTACGGGTACAGGTTTGGAAGTGGAAAGCGTGGAAAAGGTACAGTCCATACCAGGCGGGTTGGAAGGCCTGGTAATTGGCTATGTAAAAGAATGCGGCCAGCATCCTAATGCCGACAGGCTGAAAGTTACCAAGGTTGATGTAGGCAGCGGCGAGGACCTGCAAATTGTTTGCGGAGCCAACAATGTAGCTGCCGGGCAAAAAGTAGTGGTAGCAACGGTGGGTACTACAGTTCATCCAACAAGCGGAGAGCCTTTCCCCATCAATAAATCTAAAATTCGCGGTGAAGTATCTGAAGGGATGATTTGTGCCGAGGATGAAATTGGTTTAGGTACCGACCATGCGGGTATTATGGTACTGGATGAAAATGCTGTTGTTGGTAGTTTAGCCAAAGATTATTTTAAACTGAATGACGACTACCTGTATGAGATAGGCCTAACCCCTAACCGTGCTGATGCGGCTTCGCATTTAGGTACGGCGAGGGATATTGCCGCTTTCTTAAAAATTGGCATCCATAAACCGGATGTTGCTGCTTTTAAGGTAGCTAATCACGATAGTAAAATACAGGTGATTGTTGAAAATGAGCAGGCCGCCCCCAGATATTCGGGGATTACCATTTCAGGCATTGAGGTTAAAGATTCGCCGCAGTGGTTAAAAGAGCGTTTAAGCGTTATTGGCGTGCGCGCTATCAATAACATTGTAGACGTTACCAATTATGTGTTGCATGAACTGGGGCAGCCACTGCATGCCTTTGATGCTGATGCCATAACCGGCAATAAAGTAATTGTAAAAAACTGCGCTGAAGGGACTTTATTCAAAACCTTAGATGATGTAGAGCGCAAACTGTCTGCCGATGATTTGATGATCTGCAATGCAGAGGAGCCAATGTGTATTGCCGGGGTTTTTGGCGGCGCGGCATCTGGGGTTAAACCAACCACCAAAACCATATTTTTAGAAAGCGCATACTTCAATTCTGTTTCGGTACGTAAAACGGCCAAGCGTCACGGTTTAAAAACAGATGCATCATTCAGGTTTGAACGGGGCACTGATCCGGATATGACGGTTTTTGCTTTAAAGCGCGCGGCGCTGTTAATTCAGCAGGTTGCGGGTGGGGAAGTATCGTCAGATATTGTGGACCTGTATCCAAATCCGGTTGCACCATTTGATGTGAATCTGTCTTATGCGCATACGCACCGGCTAATTGGGCAGGTTATTCCGCATGAAGAAATAAAGAATATTGTAAAGGCTTTAGATATTGAAGTGGTCAGCGAATCGGCCGATGGGCTGATTTTAAAAGTGCCTCCATATCGTGTAGATGTAAACCGTGAAGTGGATGTAATTGAAGAAATATTGCGTGTTTATGGTTACAACAATATCTACATACCAACACAGGTTAGGGCATCGTTAAGCACCTCTGTAAAACCGGAAAAGGATACCGTACAAAATGTGCTTTCGGATATGCTGACCGCTAATGGTTTTAATGAGATTTTATCAAACTCATTAACCAAGTCTGCCTATTCATCTGATCTGGATAAAGCCGTTAAAATATTGAATCCGCTAAGCAGCGATCTGGATGTGATGCGTCAAACCATGCTGTATTCGGGTTTGGAAGCTATAGCGTATAATCAAAATCGTAAAGCACCAGATTTAAAGTTGTATGAATTTGGCAAAGTTTACAGCGTAAGTGAAGATAAGTATACTGAAGTGCAGCGTTTTGCTTTGTTCCTGACCGGTGCAACTGCCGAACAGTGGAACCAAAAACAGGCAGCGGTATCTTTTTATAATTTAAAAGCTATTGTTGATGGTTTGTTAAACAGGTTAAACATTGCAGACTTTATAACTGAAGATGCTACTTGTAAACGATTAGTATACGGCCTGCAGTACATGCGTAACGGCAAGCAACTGGTTAAGTTTGGTAAGGTTACTGCCGAAGCATTAAAAAAGGCTGATGTGGATAAAGAAGTGTTTTACGCCGACTTTAATTTCGATCTGATCTTATCCGCTATAAAAAAGAATAAGATCATTTTTCAGGATGTTTCCAAATTTCCGGCAGTAAGACGCGACTTGTCTATGCTGATCGATAAAAATATTTCTTTTGGCCAGTTAAAGCAGATTGCTCAACGTACAGAACGCAAATTGTTGAAAGATGTGGATGTGTTTGATGTATATGAAGGCGACAAGCTCCCGGCAGGCAAAAAATCATACGCGTTAAGTTTTATTTTGCAGGATATTGAAAAAACCCTGACCGATAAAGCAATTGACGCTATCATGCAAAAATTAATTTATAACTTAGGAAAAGAAGTGGGGGCAGAGATCCGTAAATAATTATTGAATGAGTAATTATATTAGCAATGAAATACAAATTATTCAGCAGCACCGATAGCGTAAATAATCAATGATTCATTTAATTCGATAATTCACACTTAATTCAATCATGACTTTAGTCGCCGACCAACTCAATAAAGTTTTAGATAAAACCTCGCGGTTAATAGAACTTTGCGCGGCTTTGCAGGAGGAGAATGACTTGTTGAAATTAGAAAACCAAAGCTTAGCCGC